>JACPZX010000027.1 GCA_016195325.1 Acidobacteriota bacterium | reverse complement strand
TGCGGGGTTCATCTACCTGAACGGCCACTGGGATTCTTCCGGGACAGGCTCGGGCGTGAACCGGGTCATCATCCCGCCGGGCGAGCCGTGGACCGACGCCAACGGCGACAAGATCGCCGATCCGAACGGCGAGTACGTGAACCTGACGTACCCGACGTCTCTCGGCGGCGCCTTCACCGTCCGCGCTCCGGGTAACGCCGCGGCGGGGCAGACGGGCTCGGCGACGTCGACGAACGGCGTGACGTACACGTACACGACCGACCCGAACGCCCGCGACAGCCAGGGGATTCCCTTCACGGGGCAGGTCCACCTCCAGGGGGTTCTCTACATCGCCGGCACCTTCAACATGAGCGGGAACCTCTCGGTTTTCGGAAGCCTCGTGACCAAGGGAGGGATGCCCTCCCCCTCGACCGGCTCCCCCGACGTCTACTTCGACGAGCGCCTCATCAAGGGCGGCTGGCCGCCCCCCGAGATCAACCTCCCGCGGACGACGCTGTCGTTCTGGGAAAGCGAGATGTGACGCTTGGAGGGGGGCGCGCGTGGATGCTAGGCTTGCGGTCATGAGAGAGCGCCGTCCCGCACTCGTCGTCGCCGCGATTCTCCTCGCGATGCCGCTCGCCGTCGCGAGCGTGACGTTCGGCGAGGAGCCGGCGGGCGGCGCGTCGAAGAAGGCCGCGGCGAAGCCGGCGGATCCGAACGCCCCGAAGGTCTTCACCAACCGCGATCTCTCGAAGTACCACTCGTCGGCCACGGGCCCCAGGACCGTGTACGTCGACACCACCGCGAAGGCCGATGCGACGGCCGCCGCTCCGGACGAGTCGCTCACCCCCGACGAGAAGGCCCGCCGCCTCGCCGAGATCCAGAACGGCATCAAGGAAGGGGAGGCGCGCGCCGTCGATCTCGACAAGCGCCTTGCCTTCATGGCCAACCCGTACCTCCCGCCCCCGCAGCTCACCCCCGACGAGATCGCCGCGCAGAAGGGGATGAGCCAGAAGGACGCCTACCAGGCGCTCCAGGCCGAGAAGGCGGCGCTCGTGGAAAAGCTCACGGCGCTCCGGGCCGACCTCGCGAAGGTCTCAGCCCTTCCCACGCGCCCGGGCGGCGCGACCTCCGCGACGAGCGCGGGTTCCGCGACGACCCCCGAGCCTTGAACCGCATCCTGATCGTCGAGGACAAGGACAGCCTGAGGGCCGTCCTCCGGAAGACCCTCGAGGTGGAGGGGTTCAAGATCGAGGAGGCCGCCGACGCCCTCGAGGCGCAGGCGAAGCTCAGGACCGGGCCGTTCCTCATGGTCCTCACCGACCTCAAGATCCCCAAGGGTGACGGACACCTGGTCCTGAAGTCCGCGCTGGCGGAGGACCCCCTCCTTCCCGTCGTCGTCATGACCGCCTTCGGCACCGTCGAGGACGCCGTGCGCGCGATGAAGGAGGGGGCCTTCGACTTTCTCGCGAAGCCCGTCGACACGGCGCACCTTCTCGTCCTCATCGAGCGCGCCGCCGGCCAGAGGCGCCTCGTCGCCGAGAACATCCTCCTGAAGGAGGAGTTTGCCGAGCGGTTCGGCATGCCGAGAATCGTGGGGAACGACGACAAGCTGAAGGCGCTCACCGAGCAGGTGCGGCGCGTCGCCCCGACCACCGCGACGGTGCTCCTCTTCGGCGAGTCGGGGACCGGCAAGGAGCTCTTCGCCCGCGCGCTCCACGAGCTGTCGCCCCGCTCCGGGCGCCCCTTCGTCGCCATCAACTGCGCGGCGATCCCCGAGACGCTCCTCGAGAACGAGCTCTTCGGCCACGAGAAGGGGGCGTACACCGGCGCCAACGCCGCGAAGGCGGGGAAGTTCGAGATGGCGGACAAGGGGACGCTCTTCCTCGACGAGATCGGCGAGCTGTCCCAGAACGTCCAGGCGAAGGTGCTGCGCGTCCTCCAGGAGAAGTCGTTCGAGCGGGTCGGCGGCGTCACCACGCTGACCGTGGACGTGCGCCTGATCGCCGCGACGAACAAGGACCTTCACAGGGCGGTCGCCGACAAGACGTTCCGCGAGGACCTCTTCTTCCGCCTCTCGGTCGTGCCGCTGACGATCCCGCCGCTCCGCGAGCGAGCCTCGGACATACCGTCTTTGGTCGAGCACTTCGTCGCGCGCTTCTCGAAGGACCTCAAGCGGCGCGGCGTGCCGAAGGTGTCGCCGGCCGCGATGGAGGCGCTCTCGGCGTGCCGGTGGCCGGGAAACGTCCGCGAGCTGCAGAACTGCATCGAGCGCTCGCTCATCCTGTGCGACGGCGACGAGATATTCCCCGAGCACCTCCACCTCGCGCCCATCGAGCGTGTCGAGCCGCCCCCCGCCCCGCCCGACCTCACGGTTCCGCTCCCCGAGGCGATCGAGAGGGCGTCGAGGGAGATCGAGGCGCGCTACGTGAGGGAGGCGCTGAAGCGCGCGAACGGCGATCGCACCCGCGCCGCCGAGATTCTCAGGATGACTCCGAGAGTCCTCAACGCCCGCATCCGAGATCTGGGGGTGGGGTGACGCCTCGACTCGTCGCGCTGGCGGCCCTCGCGCTCCCCGCCCTCGCGGCGTGGGGGCCTGCCGCGGGCGCCGCGAAGGTGGAGCTCCTTCCCCCCGCCGGCACCATCGTCCGGATCGGCGAGGCGGTCGAGGTCCGATTCTCCGTCGAGGGGGCCGAAGGGGTCGAAGGGGCCGTGCTGCGCGTCGGCGCGCACGTCGAGAGGATCGAGGGGACGGGGCCGTTCGTCTACGTGTACGTCCCGAGCGGTTTCGCCGGCGTCGTCGCGATCGAGGCCGAGACCTTCGGCGCCGCGGGTGAGATGCGGAGAGCGTCGTCGAGCCTCCTCGTGAAACCGTCCCAGCCCTTCACGAGAATCCACGGAGAGAACCCTCTGTTCGAGCTGACGGTCGGCGAGAGGAAGCCGTTGCGCGTCTTCGGGGTGGCGGCGGACGCGACCGAGACCGAGATCACGGGGGCGGACGCGGGCACGACGTACCGGGTGCAGAGCGGCGGGTCGAACGTCGTCTCGATCGGCGGCGATGGCATGGTGGAAGCCCGCGGCGCAGGCTCGGAGCTGATCGTCTTCCGCAACGGGGATCTCTCGGCGGCGGTCCGCGCCGCCGTCACCCCCGTCAACCACCCGCCGAAGATCGCCGATCTCAAGCCCGTCACCGCGGTCGCCGGCGACTACGCCGAGGCGCACGTGCAGGCCACGGATCCCGACGGCGACGTCGTGGTCCTCTCCTCTGCGAACCTGCCGGAGTGGACGCGGCTGACCAACGTGGGAGGCGGGCACGCGGTCATCGAGCTGCGCCCGAAGGCGGCCGACGTGGGAACCCACGTCATCAGGCTCCTCGCCGTGGACGACGGGCAGCCCCGCATGTCGGACACCGCCGAGCTGACGGTCGTCGTCAAGGCCCCCTAGGGGCCCTGCCTTCCGATAACCCTCTGCAAAGATTCGCCTTAGCGCGCGCCCGCCTTGACACCTCTCGGGGCGGGGAGATATCTTCCGTTCCTCCAAGGAGCTGGCCGCTTCCCGTCGCGGCGGCCATCAAGGGCTCGAGCATCATTATTAATACGCCGTCCGGCGACCCCACCTCGGGCGGCCCACGCCATCCCGCCTTCGGGAACCGAGAGGGGCTTCCTCGTGAGCCGGAGAAAAGTCGTCATCATGGGCGCCGCCGGGCGCGACTTCCACAACTTCAACGTCTTCTTCCGCGACAACGACCTGTACGAGGTCGTCGCCTTCACCGCGACGCAGATACCCAATATCGCGGGACGGCGGTACCCGGCCTCCCTCGCCGGCCGTCTCTATCCCGGCGGAATCCCGATCCACGAGGAGCGTGAGCTCAGGGATCTCATCCGCAGCCACGGCGTGCACGAGGCCGTCTTCGCGTACAGCGACATCTCCCACGAGGACGTGATGCACAAGGCGTCGCTCGTGAACGCCGCCGGCGCCGACTTCACGCTGATGGGCGCGAACGCGACGATGCTCGCGTCGAAGGTGCCGGTCGTGTCGATCTGCGCCATTCGGACGGGATGCGGCAAGAGCCAGACGACGCGCAAGGTCTGCGCCCTCCTCAAGGAGTCGGGAAAGAAGGTCGTCGCGATCCGCCATCCCATGCCCTACGGCGATCTCGCGAAGCAGAAGGTCCAGCGCTTCGCCACGTACGAGGACCTCGATCGCGAGGAGTGCACGATCGAGGAGCGCGAGGAGTACGAGCCCCACATCGCGCGCGGGACGATCGTCTACGCGGGCGTCGACTACGGGGCCATCCTCGAGAGGGCCGAAAAAGAGGCCGACGTCATCGTCTGGGACGGCGGCAACAACGACCTTCCCTTCTACCGCCCCACCCTCGAGATCGTCGTCGTCGATCCCCATCGCCCCGGGCACGAGCTCTCGTACCATCCCGGCGAGACCAATCTGCACCGCGCCCACGTCGTCGTCATCAACAAGATGTCGACCGCACCGCCTGCGTCGGTGCAGCTCGTCCGGGACAACGTCACCCGCATCAATCCGAAAGCGACGATCGTCGAGGCCGACTCGCCGTTCGGCGTGGAGGACGCCGCCGCCATCCGCGGGAAGCGCGTCCTCGCCATCGAGGACGGGCCGACGCTCACGCACGGCGGGATGACGTACGGCGCGGCCGTGCTCGCCGCGCGCCAGCACGGCGCCGCCGAGGTGGTGGACGCGCGCGCGGCGGCCGTCGGATCGATCAAGGAAGCCTTCAGGAACTACCCGGGGATCGGGCCGCTGCTGCCGGCCCTGGGTTACGGCGACGCGCAGATCCGCGATCTCCAGGCGACGATCGATCGGGTGGACTGCGACCTCGTGCTGATCGGCACGCCGATAGACCTGAGGCGCCTCATCACGTTCAAGAAGCCCGCCCAGCGCGTGACGTATGAGCTCGAGGAGAGGGGCCGCCCCTCCCTCCGCGAAGTCCTCGCCTCCCTGGGCTGATATGGCTTCGCCCGCGCAGCGGCCGCGGCCCCGCAGGACCGCCGTCCTCGCGTTCGGCGGGAACGCGCTCGTCCGCCACGACGAGGACGGCTCCCAGCGCCGCCAGATCTCGCACGCCGAATCCCTCGCGCGCCTCCTCGTCCGCATCGTCAAGCGCGGATGGGATCTCGTCCTGGTCCACGGCAACGGCCCCCAGGTCGGGAACCTCCTGATCCAGATCGAGGAGGCGATCACCAAGGTGCCCCCCTCCTCCGTCGACGTCTGCGTCGCGCAGACCGAAGGGAGTATCGGCTACCTGCTGGAGCGAACGCTCCGCAACGAGCTCGCCCGCGCCGGGCTGCACCGCGAGGTGGTCTGCCTCCTCACGCAGGTCGTGGTCGATCAGAAGGATCCCGCGAACCGCCATCCGAGCAAGCCGGTGGGTCCCTTCTACACGCCGTACCGGGCCTCGTTTCTCATCAAGACGAAGAAGTGGCGGATGGTGGAGGACGCGGGAAGGGGTTACCGCAAGGTGGTTCCCTCCCCGCGGCCGCTCAAGGTTCTCGGCATGAAGGTGATCCGCGCGGCGCTGGCCGACGGCGACGTCGTGATCGCGGGGGGAGGCGGGGGAGTGCCCGTCGTGGAGGACGCGTCGGGGAAGCTCCGGGGGATCGAGGCGGTGATCGACAAGGACTTCACCGCGGCGCTGATCGCGACCGAGCTCGCCGCCGATCTCCTCGTGATCCTCACCGACGTGGACGCCGTGAGGCTGAACTACGGGAAGAAGAACGAGACCGTGATCCCGGGGATGACGATCCGCGAGGCGGGGCGCTGGCTCCGCTACGGCCAGTTCCCGCCCGGGAGCATGGGCCCGAAGATCGAGGCGGCGATCGAGTTCGTGTCGGCGACGCGGAATCCCGTCGTCATCACGTCGCTGCCGCGATCGCTCCGGGCGCTGTCGAGGAAGGCGGGGACGTGGATCACCGCGCCGCCACTGAAGAAGAGCTGAGATCCGGAACGGCAACCGACGAGAGGAGACGACGATGATCCTGAAGGGGGGCGACCTGCTCAGCGATCGCGATCTGACGGCCGAGGACGTGACGGAGCTCCTCGACCTGGGCGTCGCGATCAAGAAGAACCCGAAGAAGTACGGCGCCGCGCTCGCGGGGAAGACGCTCGCGATGCTCTTCCAGAAGCCGAGCCTGAGGACGCGCGTGACCTTCGAGACGGGGATGACCCAGCTCGGCGGCCACGCGATCTACATCTCCCCCGGCGACGCGGGATTGGGCACGCGCGAGTCGGTCCCCGACGTCGCGCGCAACCTCGACCGGTGGGTGGACGGGATCATGGCCCGCGTCTTCGCTCAGAAGATCGTCGAGGACCTCGCGCGCTACGCGCGCGTCCCCGTCATCAACGGACTCAGTGACGACTTCCACCCGGTGCAGGCCCTCGCGGACTTCCAGACGATCCGCGAGCACTTCGGCGATCTCACGAAGATCAAGCTGGCGTGGGTCGGCGACGGCAACAACGTCTGCAACTCCCTCCTCCTCGCCGCGTCGCGGACCGGGTCGAGGATGTCGGTCGCGACCCCTCCGGGGTTCGATCCCAATCCACAGATCGTCGCGGAGGCGGTGGCCTACAGCCGGAAGACCGGCGCGTCGTTCGAGCTCGGCCACGACGTGATGGAGCTGGTGAAGGGGGCCCACGTCGTCTACACCGACGTGTGGGCCAGCATGGGGCAGGAGTCGCAGGCCGAGGAGAAGGCGCGGGCCTTCAGGCCCTACCAGATCAACGACGCCGTGATGAAGGCGGCGGGGTCGCAGGCGAAGTTCATGCACTGCCTCCCCGCGCACCGCGGCGAGGAGGTCACCGACTCGGTCGCCGACTCCGCGGCGAGCATCATCTTCGACCAGGCCGAGAACCGATTGCACGCGCAGAAGGCGGTGATGGTGGCCCTGATGAGCGCGGCCGCGCCGTCGCGGGCGCGCGTGGCGGGATCTTCCGCTAGATCTTCCGCGCGACGTACAGCGCCGCGATCCCGAAAGTCAGCTCCTCGACGCGGACGGAGGTGAAGCCGGCGCGCTCGAGGCGGCGGGGGAAGGCCTCCTGGTCCGGAAAGGCCTGGATCGAGGAGGAGAGCCAGTCGTACGCCTCCCGGCTCCCCGAGATCAGTCGGCCGACCACGGGGACGAAGGCGTTGAGGTAGACCGCGTAGAGCGGTCCCATCACCGCTCCGCGAGGCCGGCCGAACTCCAGCACGGCGAGGGGCGCGCCGGGCTTCAGCACCCGGCGGATCTCGGAGAGGCCGGCGTCGAGGTCCGCGAGATTCCGCACGCCGAAGGCGACGGTCGCCCCTTCGAAGGTGGCGTCGGGGAAGGGGAGAGTCAGGGCGTCGGCCGCGATGAACTCGACCCGCTCGTTCTGACGCGCCGCCTTCGCGCGGCCGATCACGAGCATCTCGTGGCAGAAGTCGGCGCCGGTCACGCGGAGCCCGCCAAGGGCGAGCGCGACGGAGAGGTCTCCGGTTCCGCAGCACAGGTCGAGCACGGCGTCGCCTGTCGCCGCGTCCCGGACCGCCCGGACGGTCCTGAGACGCCAGCTCCGGTCGACCCCCAGGCTCAGAATCCGATTGATCAGGTCGTACCGCGGGGATATCCCGGCGAAGAGGGATCGGATCTTCGAGGCTTCGGGCAACGGGCATCTCCGGGGGCGCGAGGGCGGCCCACATATTAATATGCCGGCCCCGCCGGCCACCCCCGGGCGGGCGATACGGCCCCATTTCTTGACTTCGGCGGGGGTGTGTAGTACAAAGTCTGTTCCCCAACTCACCCGGTTTCAGGGTTTTCAGGGTTTCTTGAGGAGTCACAGTGGCCCGAACCACGACCACGCGGAAAAATACCGCCCGGCGAGCAGCGATGGACCCGACGTCCGTCTCGCCCGAGCTCCAGCCGAAGTGGTACGTCGTCGACGCCGAGGGGAAAACTCTCGGGCGCCTCAGCACTTCGATTGCGATGCACCTGATGGGCAAGCATCGGCCGCACTACGCGCCGCACCAGTTCTTCGGGGACCACGTGGTGGTCGTCAACGCCGGGAAGATCAAGGTAACGGGCCGCAAGCTCGACCAGAAGATCTACTACTGGCACACCAGCTACCCGGGCGGCCTCAAGGAGCTTCCGCTCCGAAAGGCGCTGGCGGAGCACCCGGTGAAGGTGATCCAGTGGGCGGTCGAGGGAATGCTCCCGAAGAATCGTATCGGCAAGAGGATGATCCGCTGCCTCAAGCTCTACGCCGGTCCGGAGCACCCGCACGTCGCCCAGCGGCCCGAGCCGCTTCAATCCCCCGCAGCCAGGAAGTCCGCGTGAGCCGATCCGCTCTTCGCGGAGGCGGCCTCGACGCACCCGAAATCATCTCGGAGAACTGAGCACCGATGGAAACCATCAGCGAGAACTACGGAACGGGCAAGAGGAAGAACGCGATCGCGAGGGTGTTCCTGAGGCCCGGCGCCGGCAAAATCACCATCAACGACCGGACGTTCGAGGATTACTTCCCGACGGCGTCCCACAGGCTGATCTGCCGCCAGCCTCTCGTGCTCACGGAGACGGCGGAGAAGTTCGACGCGACCATCAACGTTTCGGGCGGCGGCGTTTCGGGACAGGCCGGCGCCATTCGCCACGGTCTCGCGCGCGCCCTGCTCCAGTGGAATCCGGAGCTCCGGAAGGGGCTTCGTTCCGCGGGGTTCCTCACGCGAGATCCACGCGCCAAGGAGCGCAAGAAGTACGGTCAGAAGGGCGCCAGAAAGCGCTTCCAGTTCTCGAAGCGATAGGCGGAAGGACCGTAAGAGAGGGAGCATGCGAGTGATGACGGAGATCCAGTCTTGACGGCGGTGACGATCAAGGATCTGCTGGAGGCCGGCGCGCATTTCGGCCACCAGACGAAGCGTTGGAACCCGAAGATGAAGCCCTTCATCTTCGGCAAGCGCAACGGCATCTACATCATCGATCTGCAGCAGACGCTCAGCCGGTTCCAGCGCGCGGTCGAGTTCACGACCGATCTCGCGTCGCGGGGCGGCAACGTGCTCTTCATCGGCACGAAGCGGCAGGCGCAGGAAACGATCATCGAGGAAGCCACGCGGGTCGAGATGCCGTACGTCACGAGCCGGTGGCTCGGCGGCACGCTCACCAACTTCGGCACGATCAAGAAGCGCATCGAGCGGCTGCGGAGCCTCGAGACCCTGGGGGCCGACTCCCACAAGAAGGAAGGCCTCACCAAGAAAGAGTTGATCGGCCTCGAGAAAGAGCGGGCGAAGCTCACCAAGGTCCTCTTCGGCCTCAAGAACATGAGCTCGCTGCCGGCCGCGATCTTCGTCGTGGACCCGAACAAGGAGCACATCGCGGTCACCGAGGCGCGGAAGCTCAACATCCCCGTCATCGCCGTCGTCGACACGAACTGCGACCCCGACCTCGTCGACTTCTGCATCCCGGGGAACGACGACGCCATCCGGGCGATCCGTCTGTTCGCCTCGAAGATCGCCGACGCCATCAACGAAGGGTCTTCGTTCTACGCCCGCCGCAACCAGTCGGGCGATCGCGGCGAGGGGCAGGAATCCCACGCGGGATCGGACGGACCGGGCGAGGACGGCAAGCGCGGCATGCGGGCCCGCGGACGCGGTCCAGCCGCCGGCGCCCCCGCCGTCGCCGCCGAGATCGTCGAGCCCGTGGTCGAGGCGTCGCCGGCCGCCCCGCCGCCGGTCGTCGCCCCCGGCGGCGCGGTCGCCTGAGCTTCAGTCCCGACCGGAATCGGATGAACGCATCCCAAGAGAGGCTCCATGCAGATCACCGCTTCAATGGTCAAGGAACTCCGCGAGCGCACCGGCACCGGCATGATGGAGTGCAAGGACGCGCTGAACGAATCCAAGGGCAACATCGACGAGGCGATCGCGATCCTTCGCAAGAAGGGGCTCGCGGCGGTCGCCAAGCGCGCGCACCGCGCCACGAGCGAGGGGCTGGTCGGGTCGTACATCCACCCGGGCGGACGGATCGGCGTGCTCGTCGAGGTGAACTGCGAGACCGACTTCGTCGCGCGGACCGACGAGTTCCAGCAGCTGGTGAAGGATCTCGGCATGCAGGTCGCGGCGTCGGCGCCCCGCTTCCTCAGCCGCGAGGAGGTGACCCCCGAAATCCTCGATCGCGAGCGTGAGATCTACCGCGACCAGGCGGCGCGCAGCGGCAAGCCCGAGAAGGTGCTCGAGAAGATCGTCGAGGGAAAGATGGAGAAGTTCTACTCGGAGGCATGCCTTCTCGAGCAGCCGTTCGTGAAGGAGCCCACGATGACGGTGCAGGATCTCGTCACCGCGCAGGTCTCGAAGACCGGGGAGAACATCAGGATACGCCGCTTCTGCCGCTTCGTCCTCGGCGAGGGGGCCGAGGTCTGAGCCTCAAGGCCTCCATGAGCGACGCCACTCCGGCGTACAAGCGAGTTCTCCTCAAGCTGAGCGGCGAGGCCCTCATGGGCGCGCAGGGCTTCGGGATCGACGCAGGCGTCGTCCACCGCATCGCGGACGAGCTCCGCGAGATCCACGCCCTGGGCGTCCAGATGGCGCTCGTGATCGGCGGCGGGAACATCTTCCGCGGGCTCGACGCGGTGAAGTCCGGCACCGATCGCGTCGCCGGCGACCACATGGGCATGCTGGCCACGGTCATCAACTCGATCGCGCTCCAGGATGCTCTCGAGAAGCGCGACGTCTCGACGCGCGTCATGTCGGCCCTCGAGATGCGCGCCGTCGCCGAGCCGTACATCCGCCGCCGGGCCATGCGGCACCTCGAGAAGGGGCGCTGCATCATCATCGCCGCGGGCACGGGCAATCCGTACTTCACGACCGACTCGGCCGCCGCGCTCCGAGCGATGGAGGTGAAGGCCGACATCCTCCTCAAGGCCACGCGCGTC
Source organism: Acidobacteriota bacterium (assembly GCA_016195325.1). Classification (NCBI taxonomy): domain Bacteria; kingdom Pseudomonadati; phylum Acidobacteriota; species Acidobacteriota bacterium. The sequence goes on along the minus strand of JACPZX010000027.1, from coordinate 38,342 downwards.
GACGGCGTCTACTCCGCCGACCCCGAGAAGGATCCGAAGGCCGTCCGCTACGATCGCCTGACGTACCTGCAGGTCCTCGAGCGGGGACTGAAGGTGATGGACACCACCGCGATCTCCCTCTGCATGGACAACGACATGAAGATCGTCGTCTTCAACATGAACCGGCCGGGCAACATCCGAAGGGTCATCCTCGGCGAGCCGGTCGGCTCCACGGTCGGAGGCTAGGATGCTGAAGGATCTCCTCGCGTCAACCGAGAAGAAGATGAAGGACCGCCTCGAGTTCGCCCGGCACGCGCTGGCCACGATCCGGACGGGCCGGGCGTCGCTCGCGATCCTCGACGGGGTCACGGTGGATTACTACGGGACGCAGACGCCGCTCAACCAGGTGGCGAGCCTCTCGATCCCCGACCCGACGCTCATCGTCGCGCAGCCCTGGGACGCCACGATGGTGCCGGCGATCGAGAAGGCCATCCGGGCGGGAAATCTCGGCCTCAACCCGAACAACGACGGCAAGGTCGTGAAGATCCCGATCCCCCCGCTGACCGAGGAGCGCCGCAAGGAGTTCGTGAAGAAAGTCGATCACATGGGGGAGGAGGAGCGCACCCACATCCGTCAGATCCGGCGCGACGCGAACGAGGCCGCGAAGAAGCTCCTCAAGGACAAGTCGATCTCCGAGGATGACGAAAAGCGCGGGCTCGACCAGGTGCAGAAGCTCACCGACAAGCACATCCAGATCATCGACGAGATGGTCAAGCACAAGGAGAAGGACCTCCTCGAAGTCTGAGGAGCGTCCGGCCCGCTCACGATGCCCCGGCGCGCGTCGAGAACGGCCCCGCGGCGCCCCGTCGTCGCCATCGTCGCCGCCGCCGGCAGCGGCACGCGCGTCGGCGGATCCGTCCCCAAGCAGTTCCTGAAGGCGGGAGGCCGCACGCTCCTCGATCACGCCATCTCGCGCCTGGCGCGGCACCCCGACGTCGACGCCGTCGTCGCGGTCGTCCCCGCGTCGCGCGTGCGCTCCGCCTCCCGCCTGATGGCACGGCACAGGAGGCTCGTCGCCGTCGTCGCCGGCGGCCGGAGGAGGCAGGACAGCGTGGAGCGGGGCCTCGCCGCCATCCCCGCGGGCCGGGGGGTCCTCGTGCTCGTCCACGACGCCGCCCGCCCGCTCGTCTCCCCGAAGGTCGTGTCGGCCATCGTCCGCGCGGCGCTCCGCGACGGAGCCGCGATCCCCGGCCTCGCGCCGGCCGACACGGTGAAGGAGGTCTCGGTCGCCGGGCGCGTCGAGCGCACGCTCGATCGATCTTCGCTGCGGCTGATCCAGACGCCCCAGGGGTTCCGCGCCGAGTGGCTGAGGCGCGCGTACGCCGTCGCGCGCCGCCGGCGGCTCGACGCGAGCGACGACGCGTCGCTCGTCGAGGCGGCGGGGATGCCGGTCACGGTCGTCGACGGTGATCCGCAGACGTTCAAGGTGACGACCCGAGCCGATGTCGTGAGGCTTCGCGCCTTCATGCGCGGACCGAAGTGACGCCCGGCCCGGGCCGATCCGGAGGAGCCAGCATGAACATTCCCACGGGATTCCGAGTCGGCCTCGGCTACGACGTCCACCCCTTCGCCGACGCCGCCGCCGCGCGACCGCTCGTCCTCGGCGGCGTGACGATTCCGCACCCGAGGGGGCTCGCCGGCCACTCCGACGCCGACGCGCTCGCGCACGCGATCGGCGACGCCCTCCTCGGGGCCCTCGCCCTCGGCGACCTCGGCGCCCACTTCCCCGACACCGATCCGCGCTACCGGGGAATCTCGTCCCTGAGGCTCCTCGGGGAGTGCGCGGCGATGGCGGCGCGCGAGGGGTTCAGGATCGCGAACGTCGACTCGATCGTCGTGACGGAGGAGCCGAAGATCGCGCCCCACGTCGCGCTGATGCGCGAGCGCCTGGCGGGGGCGCTCGACGTCGACGCCAGCCGGATCTCCGTGAAGGCGACGCGCCCCGAGGGGCTCGGCGCCCTCGGTCGACGGGAGGGGATCGCCTGCCAGGCGATCGCGCTGGTCGCCTCGCGCGGGGCGCTTTCGAAGCTCCTCGCGCAGGTCCGGCGCGGCGCCGGGAGGGGATGAGCGCGATGCTCCGCGACGACGGCCCGGTGAGGGTGAGGTTCGCCCCGTCGCCGACCGGCTCCCTTCACGTCGGGAACGTCAGGACCGCGCTCTACAACTGGCTCTTCGCCCGCGGTCGGTGGGGGGCCTTCGTCCTGCGCATCGAGGACACCGACGTGGAGCGCAACGAGGCGGGGGCCGAGGCGCGCATCTACGAGGACCTGAGGTGGCTCGGCCTCGACTGGGACGAGGGGCCGGATCGCGGCGGGCCTCTGGGCCCGTACCGGCAGTCGGATCGCGCGGCGCACTACGCCGACGCCGGCGCGAAGCTCCTCGCGGCCGGCGACGCGTACCGCTGCTTCTGCCCGGTCGGGGCGATCGAGGCCGAGCGCGCGTCGCAGCGCGCGGCGGGCCTCCCTCCGAGATACTCCGGAAGGTGCCGCGGCGTCGCCGCCGGGGAGTCCGGCCGCCGCGCCGCCGCGGGGGAGCCGTTCGCGCTCAGGTTCCGGGTTCCGGAAGGGAACATCGCCTTCATCGACGCCGTGCGCGGCCGCGTGGAGTTTCCGTGGGAGCAGATCGGCGATCCGATCCTCGTCCGCTCGGACGCCCGCCCGGCCTACAACTTCGCCGTCGTCGTCGACGACATCGCGATGCGGATCACCCACGTCGTCCGGGGCGAGGACCACCTCTCGAACACGCCGCGCCAGATCCTCGTCTACCGCGCCCTGGGGCACGAGCCCCCCGCCTTCGCCCACCTCTCGATGATCGTCGGCCCCGACGGGGCGCGGCTCCACAAGCGGCACGGATCGGTCTCGGTCGCCCAGTTCCGCGAGGAGGGGATTGTCGCCCAGGCTCTCGTCAACTACCTCGCTCTCCTCGGGTGGTCGCACCCGTCGGGCGAGGAGATCCTCACGCTCGACGCCCTCACGTCCAGCTTCACGCTCGACCGCGTCTCCGGATCGGCGGCCACCTTCGATCCGAAGAAGCTCGCCTTCCTGAACGCGCACCACATCCGGACGATGGATCCCGGGCGCCTCCTCGATCTCGCGCGCCCCTTCCTCGCCGCGGGGGGGCTGAAGGCGGGAGGGGAGGACTCCGCCGGCCGGCCGGCCGGCGATCCCGACGTCGAGGCCTGGTGGGCTCGCGCCGTCGCCGTCGCCGCCGGCCAGATGGAGACGCTCAGGGACGCGCCGGGGGCCGTCGAGTTCCTCTTCCGGTCGGCAGGGGGGAGCGCGCCCGACCCCGTCGAGGCGGCGGTGGTTGCGACGTTCGAGAAGCTCGCCTCGGGGGAAAACCTCGCGATGCCGGGGGTCTTCCGCGGGTGCGCGGTCGCCGCCGGGAAGGCGACCGGGCGGAAGGGGCGCGAGCTCTTCCACCCTCTGAGGCTCGCCCTCACCGGGAAGGAGAGCGGGCCCGAGCTCGACAGGATCGTCCCCCTCATCGAGGAGGGGGGGCGGCTCGGGATCCGTCCGGCGGTCCCCGGGTGCGTCGAGCGCGCCCGGGGCTGGCGCGAGGGGCGCGGGTGGGGGAGCGCGACGTGACGCACGCACGGGACGACTCGATCGTCGTCGGCATCCACGCCGTCCTCGGGGCGATGGCGGGAGGGGCGCGCACGCTGAACCGGATCCTCGTCGAGAAAGGAAAAGGGGGGCCGCGCTTCCGCGAGATCTTCGACGCGGCGAAGCGCGCGGGAATCCCCATCGAGGAGGTCGACCGGGACCGCCTCGATCGCCTCGCCGGCGGGTCGCGGCACCAGGGGGTCGCGGCCACCGCCGCGGCGGCGGCGTACACGCCGCTCGAGGAGGTGGTCGGCGCCTGCGCTCCGGAGGGAAGGCTGATTCTCCTCGACGGCGTCGAGGACCCGCGAAACCTGGGCGCGGTCATCCGGACGGCGGCGGCGGTGGGGGCTCGCGGGGTCATCGTCCCCGAGCACCGAGCTGCGGGGCTTTCCCCCGGGGCGGCCCGGGCGGCGGCCGGTACCCTGCCGAAGGTTCCCGTCGCGCGGTGCCGGAACGCCGCCGACCTCGCCAACGAGTTGAAGGAGCAGGGCTTCTGGGTCGCCGGGCTCGACGCCCGGGGAGACGCCGCCTGGGACGAGGTCGAGTACCCGGGGAGGATGGCGCTTGTGATCGGAGGGGAGGCCAAGGGGCTCCGGCCGCGGGTGCGGCAATTCTGCGACACGGTGATCGCCATCCCGCTGGCGCCGGGGGTCGAATCGTTGAATCTGTCCGTTGCGGCCGCGGTGGTTCTCTATGAAGCGCTCCGGCAGGACCGCGCAGGAAAGGGAAGTTGATCCGTTGCAAAGAATGTGCTTTACACGCCGCGAGGACTGGTGTAGAGTGCCCGTTTCACTAAGCTGGCGTAGCTCAGCTGGTAGAGCAGCTGATTTGTAATCAGCAGGCCGGGGGTTCGAGTCCCTTCGCCAGCTCCAGGGATGTCGGCCCACGAAACGGCCTGTCTTCCTGACGTTGCGCGACCGGGCGCGAATCCTCCCGGCTCAGAGAGAAACGAATCGGCGATTTCACGGGGAGATTCCCGAGTGGCCAATGGGAGCAGACTGTAAATCTGCCGGCGAATGCCTTCGGAGGTTCGAATCCTCCTCTCCCCACCACTCGAGAGACTCGGCGCGACTGACAAGAGAAAGCGATCCCGGCAATGAAGACACAGGGCGGGAATAGCTCAGTTGGTAGAGCGTCAGCCTTCCAAGCTGAGGGTCGCGGGTTCGAGTCCCGTTTCCCGCTCCAATTCGAAACAGGTGAGAGGGCCCAGGTGGCTCAGTGGTAGAGCACTTCCTTGGTAAGGAAGGGGTCACCGGTTCAATCCCGGTCCTGGGCTCCAGCCGCGACGGCGTCCTCGCTGGCCACGGCGCGGCGGACGGGCGAGAGAGATAGGACGAGGCATGCGAGAGATCATTCAGCTTCAGTGCACGACGTGCAAGCGCCGGAACTACTCGACGACCAAGAACATGCGCAAGCACACCGAGCGGCTCGAGACGAAGAAGTTCTGCCGCTCCTGCCGGGGCCACATCGTTCATAAAGAGGTCAAGTGACGGGACGGGGAACGGCCGCGGGTCAGTAGCTCTAATTGGTTAGAGCGCCGGTCTCCAAAACCGGATGCTGGGGGTTCGAATCCCTCCTGGCCCGCCAGCCTCGAACGCGCCGGCGCGTGAGGGCGGAGCGGACGCGGCGTGCCGGAAGCGGGGCCTGAGGTGGTGATGCATCGCGGGGAACGAACGTGAACCGGCTCAAAGACGCATTCAAGCAGGCGATCGATTTCCTGAAAGAGGTCCAGGCGGAGCTCAAGCGCACCACCTGGCCGGCCCCCAAGGAGGTGCAGGGGACGACGACCGTGGTCATCATCACGGTCTTCATCTTCGCCCTCTTTCTCTGGATCGTCGACGTCGGACTCTCGCGGGGCCTCGACGCGGTCCTCGGGCTCTTCAAGCACTAGGGCGGTCCTCAATGACGAAGAAGTGGTACATCATTCACACCTACTCGGGATTCGAGCAGAAGGTGAAGGAGAGCCTGCGCCAGCGCTCGGAGGCGCTCGGCATGCAGGAGACCATCGGCGACATCCTCATCCCCACCGAAGAGGTCGTCGAGATGCGCGACGGGAAGAAGGTCGTCAGCTCCAAGAAGTTTTTCCCGGGGTACATCCTCGTCAACATGGAGATGTCGGACCACGCGTGGCACGTGGTGAAGAACACCCCGAAGGTCACCGGCTTCGTCGGCTCCGGGAACTCCCCCAGCCCGCTCAGCCAGGAAGAGGTCGACCGGATCATCAACCAGGTCGTCGTCTCCCAGGAGAAGCCCAAGCCGAAGTTCGTTTTCAAGGAAGGCGAGCACGTCCGCATCGTCGACGGCCCCTTCAGCAACTTCACCGGCTCCGTCGAGGACGTGAACGCGGACAAGAACACGCTGAAGGTCATGGTGACGATCTTCGGCCGCTCGACGCCCGTCGAACTGGACTTCCTGCAAGTCGAGAAGACCTGAGAGGTATCTGAATGGCGAAGAAGGTCACCGGATTCATCAAGCTGCACATCCCCGGCGGGAAGGCGACTCCGGCCCCCCCGGTGGGCCCGGCGCTCGGGCAGCACGGCCTGAACATCATGGATTTCTGCAAGGCGTTCAACGCGCGCACGGCCAAAGAGGACGGGATGATCATCCCCGTGGTGATCACCGTCTTCCAGGATCGCTCCTACACCTTCATCACGAAGACGCCGCCCGCCTCGATCCTCATCAAGAAGGTCGCGGGGCTCGCGAAGGGCTCGGGCGCGCCGAACAAGGACAAGGTGGGGAAGATCACCGAGAAGCAGCTCGAGGAGATCGCGAAGCAGAAGATGCCCGACCTCAACTGCTACGACCTCGAGGCGGCCAAGCAGATCGTGCGCGGCACCGCGCGCAGCATGGGCGTCGATATCGTCCCCGCTTAGCGGGGGCCAACTTCACCCCCCGCGTCGGCGGGGACCAGACATCGCCACCGGCCCGGTCCGGACCGGACTGAACGGAGCAACGCCATGGCAGCACACGGAAAGAAGTACAAGGCGGCGGCCAAGCTGGTCGAGTCGCGCCCGTACGCGATCGAGGAGGCCGTCCCCCTCCTCAAGAAGATGCCCGCGACGAAGTTCGACCAGACGGTCGAGATCGCCCTGCTCCTCGGGGTCGACCCCAAGCACGCCGACCAGATGGTCCGCGGCACGGTCGTCCTCCCGCACGGCACGGGGAAGTCGAAGAAGGTCCTCGTGATCACCTCCGGCGAGAAGATGAAGGAGGCCGAGGCGGCGGGCGCGGACATCGTCGGCGGCAAGGAGATCGTCGAGAAGATTCAGGGAGGATGGGTCGACTTCGACGCCGTGATCGCCACCCCCGACATGATGAAGGACGTCGGCAAGCTCGGGAAGGTCCTCGGCCCGAAGGGGCTGATGCCCAACCCGAAGGCCGGGACGGTGACGCAGGACGTCACGAAGGCGGTCAGCGAGATCAAGGCCGGCCGCCTCGAGTTCCGCGTCGACAAGACGGCCATCATCCACTCCCCGGTAGGCAAGATCTCGTTCGACGAGAAGCGGCTCATCGAGAACACGAAGGCCTTCGTCAGCGCCGTGCTCCGCGCGAAGCCGGCGACGGCGAAGGGGAAGTACCTGAGGTCGGTCTACATGTCCACCACGATGAGCCCGAGCCTCCGCATCGACACCGCCGCGCTCGAGGTCGCCTGACATGAACAGAGCCGAGAAGAAAGAGGAGATTGAAGCCCTCAAGGCGCAGTTCGCCGGGGCGCGGAACGCCTTCTTCCTCGACTACCGGGGGCTGAAGGTCGAGCAGGTCTCGGACCTCAGGCGCAAGGTGCGCGCGACGAAGTCGTCGTACCGGGTCGCGAAGAACCGCCTCGCGATCATCGCGGCGCGCGACACCCCGATCCGCGACATGGAGGCGCTCTTCGACGGCATGACCGCGGTCGTCTGGAACGAGACCGACCCGGTCGCGCTCGCGAAGGTGATCCACGATTTCGCGAAGACCGCCCCCGTCACGATCAAGGGCGGGGTCGTCGAGGGGAAGAAGATCGGCGTCGCCGACATCACCAGCATCACCACGCTGCCGTCGAGGCCGGAGCTGGTCGCGACCTTCGCCGGCATGATCGTCTCGCCGATGGTCAAGTTCGTCAGCGTCCTCAAGGCTCCGGTGAGGGACCTCGTCTCGGTCCTCAGCCAGGTCGCCGACTCGAAGAAGCAGCAGGAACCGGCCCAGAGCTAACTGAAGCCGTACTCTCGGAAGGAAGGGGTGAACGTCATGCCAGCGATTACGAAGGAAGACATCAAGCAGTACCTCCGCGAGGCTCCGATGCTCGAGATCGCGGGTCTCGTCAAGGAGATCGAGTCCGAGTTCGGCGTCTCCGCCGCGGCCGCGATGCCGATGGCGATGGCGTCGATGCCCGGCGCGGGCGCCGCGGCGGCGGTCGAGGAGAAGACCGAGTTCACCGTCATCCTCGCCTCCGTGGCCCCCGAGAAGAAGATCAACGTGATCAAGGTCGTCCGCGAGCTGACCTCGCTCGGCCTGAAGGAAGCGAAGGATCTCGTCGAGGGCGCGCCCAAGGCGGTGAAGGAAGCCGTCGGCAAGGACGAGGCCGCCACGATGAAGAAGAAGCTCGAAGAGGCCGGCGCGAAGGTCGAAGTCAAGTAGACACCAGGGCTGGAGGGGCGGCATCAGCATGGCTGAGATGACGGCGACCGGAGAGGTGAACCCGGCAGGCCCGCGGGAGCGAATCGACTTCTCGAAGATCAGGACGTCGGTGCCGATACCGAACCTGATCGAGGTGCAGAAGCGTTCGTACGAGCGGTTCCTGCAGATGTTCACCGCTCCCCAGGATCGTGAGGATACGGGTCTCCAGGCTGTCTTCAAGTCGGTCTTCCCGATCTCGGATTTCCGGGAGACGAGCAGCCTCGAGTTCGTCGAGTACTCCATCGGCAACTGGGAGTGCAAGTGCGGGAGCCTCGAGGGAATCGAGCAGCTCCGCGTTCCGTGCCCTTCGTGCGCCAAGAGGATCATCATCCGGGATCCCAAGGCGAAGACGATCCCGTGCCCGGATTGCGGCGCGGCGGCCAAGAACACCATCCAGTTCTGCGACGTGTGCGGCGATCCCGTCGGGCTGAAATTCAAGTACGACGTGTTCGAGTGCCAGGAGCGGGGAATGACCTTCACCGTCCCGCTCAAGGTCAAGATCCGCCTCGTCGTCTGGGACAAGGACCCCGAGACCGGGAGCCGGAGCGTCCGCGACATCAAGGAGCAGGAGGTCTACTTCGGCGAGATCCCCATGCTCACGGACAACGGCACCTTCATCATCAACGGGACCGAGAGGGTCATCGTCAGCCAGCTCCATCGTTCCCCGGGCGTCTTCTTCCAGGCGCAGGAGAACAAGACGATCTTCATGGGGAAGATCATCCCCTACCGCGGATCGTGGGTGGAGTTCGAGTACGACGCCAAGAACCTGCTGTACGTCCGCATCGACCGCAAGCGCAAGTTCCTCGGAAGCGTCTTCATGCGCGCGCTCGGCATCCGGACCGACGAGGAGATCATCCGCACCTTCTACGGGATCGAGACCCTCCAGATCGACGGCAAGAAGCTCGCCGTGAAGACCTCGCCGCGCCTCGCGGCGTGGAAGCTCCGCGTGCGGGCCGACGTCGACGATCCGAAGAGCGGCGAGTCGATCATCAAGAAGGGGAAGAGGATCACGCAGGGGGTCTACGCCGCCCTCACGAAGGCGAAGATCCAGAGCGTGCCGGTGGACGTCGTCGAGCTCGCGGGCGCGTGCTCGGCGTCCGACGTCGCCGATCCGGCGACCGGCGAGGTGCTGCTCGAGAGCGGCGCCGAGATCGGGCCGAACGAGATCGAGGCGCTCGCCCTCAAGGGGGTCTCCAGCCTCGAGTTCTTCCACCCCGAGCAGGACGAGGTCGGGCGCATCATGCTCGACACGACGCGCAAGGACACCATCGGCAAGACCCCTCCGCCCGAGGGCGCCAAGCCGAAGGATCCGCGCGAGGAGGCGCTCCTCGAGATCTACAAGAGGATGCGCCCGGGCGACCCGCCGACCCGCGAGTCGGCCGAGAGCCTCTTCAAGGGGATGTTCGAGGACCCGCGCCGCTACGACCTCTCGCGCGTCGGCCGGCTGAAGTACAACACCAAGCTCGGCACCGACCTCCCCCTCGACATGCACGTTCTCTACCGCCCGAAGCGCGACGAGGCCGGCAAGTTCGCGGAGTGCGTCGCCGGGCGCGACGAGGACTTCACCTCGGTCATCCGGTACCTGCTGAAGCTCAAGAAAGGCCTCGGCGCCATCGACGACATCGATCACCTCGGCAACCGCCGCGTCCGCGCCGTGGGCGAGCTCCTCGAGAACCAGTTCCGCATCGGCCTGGTCCGCATGGAGCGCGCCATCAAGGAGAAGATGTCGGTCTACCAAGAGATGACGACGGCGATGCCCCACGACCTGATCAACGCCAAGCCCGTCATGGCCGCGATCCAGGAGTTCTTCGGCTCGTCGCAGCTCTCGCAGTTCATGGATCAGACGAACCCCCTCTCCGAGGTCACGCACAAGCGGCGCCTGTCGGCCCTCGGGCCGGGCGGCCTCTCGCGCGACCGGGCGGGGTTCGAGGTGCGCGACGTCCACGCCACGCACTACGGCCGCATCTGCCCCATCGAGACGCCGGAAGGGCCGAACATCGGCCTCATCTCGAGCCTCTCGTGCTACGCGCGCATCAACGAGTTCGGCTTCATCGAGTCGCCCTACCGCAAGGTCGAGGAGGGGCGCGTCCGGGACTTCGTGAAGGTCCTGAACCCGGGCGACACCACCTACGCCACGGGCGAGATCGTCGAAGTCGGCGATTGCGAGGCCGAGAACAGGAAGGTCGCGCGCAAGGGGGACACCCCGGCCGAGATCGAGCCGCACATCTTCTACCTCTCCGCGTGGGAGGAGGACAAGGGGATCATCGCGCAGGCGAACGCCCAGCTCGACGAGAAGGGGAGGTTCGTCCACGACCAGGCCCGCGTCCGGATGAACGGCGAGTTCAAGCTCGTGCCGCGCGAGGACGTGAATTTCATCGACGTCAGCCCGAAGCAGCTCGTCTCCGTCGCCGCCTCGCTGGTGCCGTTCCTCGAGAACGACGACGCGAACCGCGCGCTGATGGGCGCGAACATGCAGAGGCAGGCCGTCCCGCTCCTCAGGGTCGAGGCGCCGCTCGTCGGCACCGGCATGGAGGGGATCACGGCGAAGGACTCCGGCGCCGTGGTGGTCTGCCGCAGGGACGGGTTCGTCGACTCGGTGGACAGCCAGCGCATCATCGTCAGGGTCGTGGGCGTCTCTAAGGGGAAGGAAGAGGAGGACTTCGGCGCCGACATCTACACCCTCACGAAGTTCAAGCGATCGAACCAGAACACGTGCATCAACCAGCGCCCGCTCGTGAAGAAGGGCCAGCCCGTGAAGAAGGGCGAGATCCTCGCCGACGGCCCCTGCACCGAGCGCGGCGAGCTCGCGCTCGGCCGCAACGTCCTCGTCGCGTTCATGCCCTGGCGCGGGTACAACTTCGAGGACGCCATCCTCGTCTCCGAAAAGCTGGTGAAGGAGGACTACTTCACCTCCATCCACATCGAGGAGTTCGAGATCGAGGCGCGCGACACGAAGCTCGGCCCCGAGGAGATCACCCGCGACATCCCGAACGTGAGCGAGGAGGCGCTTCGCGACCTCGACGAGAGCGGCATCGTCCGCATCGGCGCGCACGTGAAGCCCGGGGACATCCTCGTCGGCAAGATCACCCCGAAGGGGGAGACGCAGCTCACGCCGGAGGAAAAGCTCCTCCGGGCCATCTTCGGCGAGAAGTCGGGCGACGTGAGGGATGCGTCGCTCACCTGCCCCCCCGGGATCGAGGGGACCGTCGTCGAGGTGAAGATCTTCTGCCGCAAGGGGGTCGAGAAGGACGCCCGCGCGCAGGCGATCGAGGACGAGCAGGTCGAGCGGATGCGCAAGAACCTCAAGGACGAGGAGCGCATCATCCGCGAGGAGTCCCGCAAGAAGCTCATCACGCTCCTCGAGGGGGAGAAGCTCACGAACCCGCTCAAGGAGTACCGCTCCACGAAGGAGAAGCTTCCGGCCGCGACCAAGCTCACGCGCGAGATCCTCAGCCGGCTGTCGTACGACGATCTCCGCCGGATCGAGTTCAAGCCGAGAAAGAGCGAGATCCTCGACGACTTCCAGAACATCCTCGCGCGCACCGAGCGCAAGGAGGCGATTCTCAAGAAGATCTTCGACGAGAAGCGCGAGATGCTGAAGCGCGGCGACGAGCTCTCCCCCGGCGTCATCAAGATGGTCAAGGTCTTCGTCGCGATGAAGCGCAAGCTCCAGGTCGGCGACAAGATGGCGGGCCGCCACGGCAACAAGGGCGTCATCGCGAAGATCCTCCCCGAGGAGGACATGCCGATGCTGCCCGACGGCACCCCGTGCGAGATCGTGCTCAACCCGCTCGGCGTGCCCTCCCGCATGAACGTCGGTCAGATCCTCGAGACGCACCTCGGGTGGGCCGCGCGCTGCCTCGGGCTGTACTTCGCCAGCCCCGTCTTCGACGGCGCCTCGGAGGAGGAGATCCGCGGGAAGCTCAAGGAGGCGGTGGCCCTCCAGAGCTCGACCGGCGTCCCGGTCACGGTGCGCGAGAACGGGAAGACGCACCTCTTCGACGGAAAGACCGGCGAGAAGTTCGACCAGATGGTCACGGTCGGCTACATCTACATGCTGAAGCTCAGTCATCTCGTGGACGACAAGATCCACGCCCGCTCGATCGGACCGTACTCCCTCATCACGCAGCAGCCCCTCGGCGGCAAGGCGCAGTTCGGCGGCCAGAGGTTCGGCGAGATGGAGGTGTGGGCCCTCGAGGCGTACGGCGCCGCCCACATCCTGCAGGAGCTGCTCACGGCGAAGTCGGACGACGTGTTCGGCCGCACGAAGATCTACGAGGCGCTGGTGAAGGGTGAGGCGACGGTCGAGCCGGGGCTGCCCGAGTCGTTCCACGTCCTCATCCGCGAGCTCCAGAGCCTCGGTCTGGACGTCGAGCTTCGAACCGGCAGCGTCGGGCGTTCCTGAACACCAGGGGACAGGAGGAAAGGCGTTGAGTCGAAACACACCTTTCGGTGAGAAGGCGCGAGCCATCAACGATTTCGACAGCATCCGGATCAGCATCGCGTCGCCCGAGAAAATCCGAAGCTGGTCGTACGGCGAGGTCACGAAGCCGGAGACGATCAACTACCGGACGTTCAAGCCGGAGCGCGACGGCCTCTTCTGCGCGAAGATTTTCGGCCCCACCGTCGACTGGGAGTGCCTCTGCGGCAAGTTCAAGCGCATGAAGCACCGCGGCGTCGTCTGCGACAAGTGCGGCGTCGAGGTCACGCAGTCGAAGGTGAGGCGCGAGCGCATGGGGCACATCGAGCTCGCGTCCCCCGTCTCGCACGTGTGGTTCTTCAAGGGGCTGCCGTCGAGGATCGGGCACCTCCTCGACATCTCGCTCCGCGACCTCGAGCGCATCCTCTACTTCGAGGCGTTCGTCGTCACCGACGTCCGGCATCCCGAGAAGGTGGACGTCGAGGTCGGCGAGCTCCTCTCCGAGGAGCGGTACCGCCAGCTCATGGACGAGGTGGGGCGCGACGCCTTCACCGCGCGCATGGGCGCCGAGGCGATCAAGGATCTCCTCCGGAAGGTCGAGATCCCGACGCTCGCCGACGAGCTCCGCGCCAAGATGCGCAAGGAGACGTCCACCCAGAAGAAGCTCAAGTTCGCGAAGCGGCTCAAGGTCGTCGAGGCCTTCCGCCGGAGCGGGAACCGCCCGGAGTGGATGATCCTGGACGTCATTCCGGTCATCCCCCCCGAGCTGCGCCCCCTCGTCCCGCTCGACGGCGGGCGGTTCGCCACGTCTGATCTCAACGACCTGTACCGGCGCGTCATCAACAGGAACAACCGCCTCAAGAAGCTCTTCGAGCTGAAGGCGCCCGACGTCATCGTCCGGAACGAGAAGCGCATGCTCCAGGAGGCGGTCGACGCCCTCTTCGACAACGGGCGCCGGGGCCGCGTGCTCCGCGGCACGAACAATCGGCCGCTCAAGAGCCTCTCCGACACGCTCAAGGGAAAGCAGGGGCGGTTCCGCCAGAACCTCCTCGGCAAGCGCGTCGATTACTCGGGGCGCTCGGTCATCGTCGTCGGCCCGGAGCTGAAGCTCCACCAGTGCGGGCTGCCCAAGAAGATGGCCCTCGAGCTCTTCAAGCCGTTCATCTACAACAAGCTCGAGCAGGTGGGCCTCGTCTCGACGATCAAGGCCGCCAAGGAGATGGTCGAGCAGCAGCGCCCCGAGGTGTGGGACTACCTCGAGGAGGTGATCCGCGAGCACCCGGTCATGCTGAACCGGGCGCCGACGCTCCACCGCCTCGGCATCCAGGCCTTCGAGCCGGTCCTCGTCGAGGGGAAGGCGATCAAGATCCACCCACTCGTCTGCACGGCCTTCAACGCCGACTTCGACGGCGACCAGATGGCCGTCCACGTTCCCCTGTCGCCGAAGGCGCAGATCGAGGCGCAGGTCCTGATGCTCTCGACGCAAAACCTCCTCTCGCCGGCGAACGGGGCCCCCATCGTCGTCCCGACGCAGGACATCGTCCTCGGCGTGTACTACCTCACCAAGGAGAAGTCCGGGGCGAAGGGGGCGGGACGCGATTTCGGAACCCCCGAGGACGTCGTCCTCGCGCTCGAGGCGGGGGAGGTCGAGCTCCTCGCGCCGATCAAGCTCCGCTACACGGGCGACCTCCTCGATCTCACGACCGTGAGGGACGATCAGGATCTGCTCCACACCGAGGTCGTGAGGGTCGAGGGGCAGCGCATCAACACCACGGTCGGGCGCGTCATCTTCAACGACCACCTGCCCGAGGGGCTGCCGTACATCAACGGGCACCTCAAGAAGCGCGGCCTCGGCCAGCTCGTCACCCGCTGCCACCTGACGTGGGGGAACGACAGGACCGTCAAGCTCGTGGACGAGCTCAAGGATCTCGGCTTCTACTACGCGTGCAAGGCCGGCATCTCGATCGGGATCGAGGACATGGTCATCCCGGCGACCAAGCCCCGACTCGTCGAGCAGGCCCAGCGCGACCAGGTGCAGGTCCAGCAGCAGTACCTCGACGGCGCCATCACCGAGAACGAGCGCTACAACAAGGTCATCCAGATCTGGTCCGAGGCGACCGAGCGGATCTCCGAGGCGATGTTCGAGGAGATGGGCAAGCTCGAGGCGAAGACGGGCGAGTTCAACCCGATCTTCATGATGGCCGACTCCGGCGCGCGAGGCAGCAAGCAACAGATGCGTCAGCTCGCCGGGATGCGCGGCCTGATGGCGAAGCCGTCGGGCGACATCATCGAGACGCCGATCACCGCCAACTTCCGCGAGGGGCTGACGGTGCTCGAGTACTTCATCTCGACGCACGGCGCGCGCAAGGGCCTCGCCGACACCGCCCTCAAGACCGCCGACTCGGGATACCTGACGCGCCGCCTCGTCGACGTGGCGCAGGACGTCATCATCACCGAGCCGGACTGCAAGACGCTCGACGGCATCGAGGTCACCGCGATCGTCGAGGGAGGCGAGACGATCGAGGAGCTCCGGGATCGCATCGTGGGACGCGTCGCTCTCGAGGACATCAAGGAGACGCCCGACGCCGAGGCGACCATCGTCGAGGCCAACGGCGAGATCTCCGAGGATCTGGCGAACGTCGTCCAGATGGCCGGCATCGAGCGGGTCAAGATCCGCTCCGTGCTGACGTGCGAGTCGCGGCGCGGGGTCTGCGCGTGCTGCTACGGCCGCAACCTCGCGACCGGCAGGATGGTCGAGCTGGGCGAGGCGACCGGCGTCATCGCCGCGCAGTCGATCGGCGAGCCCGGCACGCAGCTCACGATGCGCACCTTCCACGTCGGCGGCGTCGGCCAGGTCTCCACGGAGTCGACCCTCGAGACGAAGAACGAGGGGGTCGTGAAGTTCCTCAACCTCCCCACCGTCAAGGACAAGAAGGGCGGCCTCGTCGCGATGAGCCGCAGCGGCACCATCATCATCCAGGACGAGAAGGGGCGCGAGCGCGAGCGCCACACGGTCGTCTACGGCGGCAGCATCAAGGTGCACGACGGCGAGGACGTCAAGGCGGGAACGCTGCTCCTCGAGTGGGACCCGTTCAACTCGATCATCCTCACGGAGTTCGGCGGCACGATCCACATGAAGGACGTCGTCGAGGGCACGACCATGAAGATGAAGACCGACGACGTCACCGGATTCCAGCGTCCGGTCATCACCGACAGCGCCGACGAGAAGCTGCAGCCGCGCATCGAGATCCGCGACGGCCACGAGAAGATCATCAAGAAGTACTTCCTCCCGCGCGAGGCGATGCTGAACGTCACCGACGGCCAGCAGGTCTTCCCCGGCGACATCATCGTGAAGGTCCCCCGCGAGGCGAAGAAGACGAAGGACATCACCGGCGGCCTCCCGCGCGTCGTCGAGCTGTTCGAGGCGCGGCGCCCCAAGGACCCGGCGAGGATCTCCGAGATCGACGGCGTCGTGCACTACGGCGACGTCGCGAAGGGGAAGCGGAAGATCACCGTCACGGGCGACGACGGCGAGGTGCGCGAGTACGAGATCCCGAAGGGCGCGCACATCTCGGTGCAGGAGGGGGAGCGCGTGGACGCCGGCGACTCGCTGGTCGAGGGGCCGAAGGATCCGCACGACATCCTGAGCGTCAAGGGGCCGAAGCAGCTCCAGGAGTACCTCGTCAACGAGATCCAGGAGGTCTACCGGCTGCAGGGCGTCAACATCAACGACAAGCACATCGAGGTCATCGTCCGCCAGATGATGCGCTGGGTGAAGGTCGAGGAGGTCGGCGACACCGAGTTCATCGTCGACGAGCACGTCGACAAGTTCAAGTTCCGCGAGGAGAACGAGCGCGTGCTCGCCCAGGGCGGCGAACCGGCGACCGGCCGCCCGCTGCTCCTCGGCATCACCAAGGCCTCGCTCTCGACCGAGAGCTTCATCTCGGCCGCCTCGTTCCAGGAGACGACCCGGGTTCTCACCGAGGCGAGCATCAACGGAAAGATCGACTATCTCCGCGGCCTGAAGGAGAACGTGATCATGGGCCGGCTGATCCCGGCCGGAACGGGGATGGACATCTACCGGACGATCCGGATCCCCGTCGACGAGACGGAGAGGGCCGATCTCGAAATCGAGGAAGGGCCGCTCGAGGTGGGGGGCCTGGATCTGACCGCCGCCCTGAGCAGCCTGAGGGCTGCGGGGGAGTCGTCCTCCTGAGGGGGCACAGGGCGCACGGGCCCGCCGGCAGCGCGGCCGATCGGTCCGGATGGCACGGATTTTACGGAGAGTGTTGACACGCTAGAGACAGTCTGCTAGAGTCGCCGGGTTTGCGCAAACCCCTAAATGCAAGGGTTCTTCTGCGCTTTTCCGGACGTGCCCTCGTGGCAACCCGACGTCGCGGAACGGCGAACAGAAGAGAGGTGTCGAAGTGCCGACAGTCAGCCAGATGGTCAGGTTCGGGCGCGTGCTTCAGCGCGGCAGGACCAAGAGCCCGGCTCTTGTCTCGTCGCCGCAGAAGCGCGGCGTCTGCGTTCGCGTCTACACGCAGACGCCCAAGAAGCCGAACTCGGCACTCCGAAAGGTCGCCCGCGTCAGGCTGACGAACGGGATCGAGGTCACGACCTACATACCCGGGGTCGGCCACAACCTTCAGGAACACTCGATTGTGCTCGTGCGCGGAGGCCGTGTGAAAGACCTGCCGGGCGTCCGCTACCACGTGGTGCGTGGAACTCTCGACACCGCAGGCGTCGAGGGCCGCAAGCAGAGCAGGTCCAAGTACGGGGCCAAGAGGCCCAAGGGGTAATCGGGCCGAGCCGCAACGCGCGTCCTCGTCGCGCGAGGGCGCCCACCGAACCGGACTCGTCTTGCACGCGGCGAAAAGTGCCGCTGCCCGGGAAAACAAAGAATGCCGAGAAGGGGTGTCGTTCCGCATCGCGAAGTGCTTCCGGATCCGGTCTACCAGTCCACTCTGGTGACACGGTTCGTCAACGTTCTGCTCAAGGGCGGGAAGAAGAGCACGGCCGATCGCATCCTGTACGGCGCGCTCGATCTCGTGAAGGACCGGACCAAGGACGATCCGCTGAAGGTCTTCAAGAAGGCCGTCGACAACGTGCGCCCGTCCCTCGAGGTCAAGGCGCGCCGCGTCGGAGGCTCGACCTACCAGATCCCGGTCGAGGTGAACCCCAATCGCCGGCTCTCGCTCGCGATGAGGTGGATCACGCTGTACGCCTCGCAGCGGGGCGGGAAGAGCATGCGCGAGAAGCTCGCGGCGGAAATCGTCGACGCCTCGAACAACACGGGCGGCGCGATCAAGAAGAGAGAAGACACGCACAAGATGGCGGAGGCCAACAAGGCCTTCGCGCACTACCGCTGGTAGGAAGGACGCTCAGAGGTCATGCCCAGGCGAACTCCGCTCGATAGAGTGCGGAACATCGGAATCATGGCGCACATCGACGCGGGGAAAACCACGACCACGGAGCGTGTCCTCTACTACACCGGCAAGACGTACAAGATCGGCGAAGTGCACGAAGGGACCGCGACGATGGACTGGATGGAGCAGGAGCAGGAGCGCGGCATCACGATCACGTCCGCCGCGACGACCGCCTTCTGGGCCAATCACCAGGTGAACATCATCGACACGCCGGGCCATGTCGACTTCACGGCCGAGGTCGAGCGCTCGCTCCGCGTCCTGGACGGCGCCGTCGGCGTCTTCTGCGCCGTGGGCGGCGTGGAGCCGCAGTCCGAGACGGTGTGGCGCCAGGCCGACCGCTACGAGGTCCCGCGCATCGCCTTCGTGAACAAGATGGATCGGCAGGGGGCCGACTTCGACCGCTGCATCACCCAGATGACCACGCGCCTCGGGGCGCGGCCGGTGGCGATCCAGATCCCGATCGGGGCCGAGGAGCGCTTCAAGGGGATGATCGACCTCGTCGAGGAGAAGGCGATCGTCTACAAGGACGACGAGCACGGCGAGGAGTTCGACGTCCTGCCGGTTCCGGCCGAGTACCTCGAGGAGGTCAAGTTCCGCCGCGAGAAGCTCACCGAGGTCGCGTGCGAGATGGACGACAAGCTCTTCGAGAAGTACCTCGCGGGCGAGCCGCTCTCGGTCGCGGAGATCAAGGGCGCGCTCCGCAAGGCGACGATCACGCGCCACGCGACGCCGGTGCTCTGCGGCGCGGCGTTCAAGAACAAGGGCGTCCAGCCCCTGCTCGACGCGGTCGTGGACTACCTCCCGTCGCCCATGGACGTGAAGGCGGTCGAGGGGGACGTCCCCGGCCAGGCCGAGAAGGGCCGGCGCGAGCCGAGCGAGAAGGAGCCGATGGCGGGGCTCGTGTTCAAGATCATGACCGACCCGTTCGTCGGGCAGATCGCCTTCGTCCGCATCTACTCGGGCGTGATGAAGTCGGGCACGTACGTCCTCAACGCCACCCGCGACAACCGCGAGCGCGTCGCGCGCCTCCTCGAGATGCACGCGAACAAGCGCGAGGAAGTGAAGGAAGTCTACGCGGGCGAGATCTGCGGCGTCGTCGGGCTGAAGGCCGCCCGCACGGGCGACACGGTCTGCGAGGAGAAGTCACCGATCATCCTCGAGGCGATGAAGTTCCCGGAGCCCGTCATCGCGGTCGCGATCGAGCCCAAGACGAAGTCCGATCAGGAGAAGCTCGGCGCGGCGCTCAACAAGCTCACCCAGGAAGATCCGACCTTCCGCGTCCACCTCGACCACGAGACGGGCCAGACGATCATCCGCGGGATGGGCGAGCTGCACCTCGAGATCATCACCGACCGACTCGTGCGCGAGTTCGGCGTCGGGGCGAACGTCGGCAAGCCGCAGGTCGCGTACAAGGAGACGATCCGCAAGCCGGCGAACGCCGAGGGGAAGTACATCCGGCAGACGGGCGGCAAGGGGCAGTACGGCCACGTGAAGCTCCACGTCGAGCCCCTCGAGCCGGGCAAGGGGTTCGAGTTCGACAACCAGATCACCGGTGGGTCGATCCCGCGCGAGTTCTTCTCGCCGATCGAGGCCGGCATCAAGGAGGCGATGACCGGCGGCATCCTCGCGGGGTTCGAGATGAAGGACATCAAGGTCTCGCTCATCGACGGTTCGTACCACGATGTCGACTCGTCCGAGATGGCGTTCAAGATCGCGGCCTCCATGGGCTTCAAGGCCGCGTGCAAGGCGGCCCACCCCGTCCTTCTCGAGCCGATCATGGCCGTCGAGGTGGTGCTCCCGGAGGAGTACATGGGCGACGTCATCGGCGATCTGAACTCCCGCCGGGGCCGCATCAACCACATCGAGCCGCGCGCGGGATTCCAGGTCCTGTCGGCGA
Organism: Acidobacteriota bacterium; assembly: GCA_016195325.1. Lineage (NCBI taxonomy): Bacteria > Pseudomonadati > Acidobacteriota > Acidobacteriota bacterium. The sequence continues at coordinate 18,299 of JACPZX010000027.1, read as the reverse complement.
CCGTGCCCCTCTCGGAGATGTTCGGGTACGCGACCGACGTCCGCTCGCGGACCCAGGGCCGCGCGAACTACACGATGCAGTTCCTCAGATACGAAGAAGCGCCGCGCAACATCGCCGAGGAGGTCGTGGCCGGCATTCAGGGCACGCCAGCCCCCTAGGAGGAGATAGATGGCGAAGGAAAAGTTCGACCGGAGCAAGCCGCACGTCAACATCGGCACGATCGGCCACATCGACCACGGCAAGACCACGCTGACGTCGACGATCACGACGATCCTGCACGCCCGTAATCCGAAGAGCGCGGTGCGCACGTTCGACTCGATCGACAACGCTCCCGAAGAGCGCGAGCGCGGCATCACCATCGCGACCGCCCACGTGGAGTACGTGACCGACAAGCGCCACTACGCGCACGTCGACTGCCCGGGCCACGCCGACTACATCAAGAACATGATCACCGGCGCGGCGCAGATGGACGGCGCCATCCTCGTGGTCGCGGCGAACGACGGCCCGATGCCCCAGACGCGCGAGCACATCCTGCTCGCCCGCCAGGTCGGCGTGCCGAAGATCGTCGTCTTCCTGAACAAGGTCGACATGGTCGACGATCCCGAGCTGCTCGAGCTCGTCGAGCTCGAGGTGCGCGACCTCCTCAACAAGTACAAGTTCCCCGGCGACGAGACGCCCATCATCCGCGGCTCCGCGCTCAAGGCCGGCCAGCACGGCTGCGGCAAGGACGACTGCGCCGACTGCGGCGCCATCGTGAAGCTCATGAACGCGGTCGACGAGTACATCCCGATCCCCGTGCGCGCTCTCGACAAGCCGTTCCTGATGCCCGTCGAGGACATCTTCAGCATCTCCGGCCGGGGCACCGTCGTCACGGGCCGCATCGAGCAGGGGAAGGTGAAGGTCGACGAGGAGATCGAGATCATCGGCGTTCGCGACACGCAGAAGAAGACGGTGACCGGCGTCGAGATGTTCAAGAAGCTCCTCGACGAGGGACTCGCCGGCGACAACGTCGGGCTGCTCATCCGCGGCACGGAGCGCGAGGACGTCGAGCGCGGCCAGGTCTGCGCCAAGCCGGGGTCGATCACGCCGCACACCAAGTTCAAGGCCGAGGTCTACATCCTCACGAAGGAGGAGGGCGGCCGCCACACCCCGTTCTTCAACGGCTATCGTCCGCAGTTCTACTTCCGGACGACGGACGTCACGGGAAGCGCCACGCTGCCGGCCGGCGTCGAGATGGTCATGCCGGGCGACAACACGACGCTCGAGATCACGCTGATCACGCCCATCGCCATGGACCGCGGGCTCCGCTTCGCGATCCGCGAGGGGGGCCGGACGGTCGGCGCGGGCACGGTCACGGACATCGTCGAGTAGAGGGCGCGCTGCCGCGTCGAGACTGGAGAGTTGATGTTGAACCAGAAGATCAGAATCCGGCTGAAGGCGTACGACCACAGGATCCTCGACCAGTCCACGAGCGAAATCGTGGGCACCGCCAAGCGGACCGGGGCGAGGGTCGTGGGGCCGATCCCGCTGCCGACGGACCGGAACATGATCTGCGTTCTGAGGTCGCCGCACGTCGACAAGAAGTCGCGGGAGCAGTTCGAGATGAGGACGCACAAGCGGCTCCTCGACATCCTCGAGCCGACCCCTCAGACGGTGGACGCGCTGATGAAGCTCGATCTGCCGGCGGGCGTGGACGTCGAGATCAAGGCATTCGGTTCCTGAGAGAGATGACAGAGGGATTTTTCGGAGCCTGACGGCGAACGGAGCAGCGAAGTGGTCGAAGGATTGATCGGGCGCAAGGTGGGAATGACCCAGCTCTACGAGCCGGACGGGACCGCTGTGCCCGTCACCGTGCTCCGGGCCGGCCCCTGCGTCGTCGTCGCGAAGCGCACGAAAGAGCGCGACGGCTACGAGGCCGTGCGCCTCGGCTACGTCGAGAAGGTGAACACGCGCCGGGTCAACAAGCCGCAGCGCGGTTACCTCGAGAAGCACTCGCTTCCCCTCCTTCGCACGCAGAAGGAGTTCTCGCGCCTCGACGAGGCCGAGGTCAACGTCGGCGACCGCGTGCTCGTGACCATGTTCGCTCCGGCCGACACCGTCGACGTCGTGGGCACCTCCAAGGGGAAGGGGTTCCAGGGCGTCATGAAGCGGCACCATTTCAGCGGGGGCGCCGCGTCGCACGGCTCCATGTTCCACCGCGCCCCCGGCTCGATCGGCGCCTCGTCGTTCCCGTCCCGCGTCTTCAAGGGACAGAGGATGGCCGGCCGAATGGGCGGGGACACGGTCACCGTCAAGAACCTCCAGGTCGTGCGCGTGGACGAGGAGAACAACCTGCTCGTCGTGCGCGGCGCGGTCCCGGGAGCCCGCGGGGCGATCCTGTACATCAAGAAGGCGAAGTCGTCGCGCGGAGTGGTCAGTAAGAAGTCCAAGAAGTCCTAGGGCCCGCGGAGTCTCGAGATGGAATCCACCGTGAAGGTCTACGATCTGGCGAAGCACGAGGTCGGCGAGGAATCGCTGCCCGAGGACGTCTTCGGCGCGGCGACCAACCGCGCCCTCGTCCACGAGGCCGTGAAGCACTATCTCGCCGAGGCGCGCTCGGGAACGCACGACACGAAGACGCGCGGCGAGGTCCAGGGCGCGGGACGCAAGCTCTGGAAGCAGAAGAAGACGGGGCAGGCCCGCATCGGCTCCATCCGCTCACCGCTGTGGCGGCACGGCGGCACGGTGCACGGCCCGACGCCCCGCTCCTACGGCTTCGCCTTCCCGAAGAAGAAGAGGCAGGGCGCGCTCCGCGCGGCCGTCTCCGAGAAGCTTCGCGAGGGGAGAATTCTCGTGGTGAGGGACCTCGAGCTTTCGTCCCACAAGACCGCCGAGCTCGTCAAGTCCCTCGAGGCGCTCGGCGTGGTCAAGGGGGCGCTGATCCTCGACGAGCCGATCGGCCGCAACCTGATGCTCGCGGCCCGGAACCTGCCGCGGTGCAAGGTGCTGCGCTCCGCGTCGCTCAACATCGTCGATCTCCTCAAGTACGAGTACCTCGTCATGTCCACGTCGGCGGCGAAGGTGCTCGCGGAGGTGCTCGCGGCATGAGCCTGCGCCCGCTCCACCAGACGATTCTCGGCCCCGTGGTCACCGAGAAGACGACCGAGCTCAAGGACAGGACCCGGACGCTGTGCTTCCGCGTCCACCCCGACGCAAACAAGATCGACGTGAAGCGCGCCGTCGAGATGCTCTTCAAGGTCAAGGTCAGCGGGGTCCGGACGATCCACGTCGCCGGCAAGATGAAGCGGCGGGGAAAGACCCAGGGGTACCAGTCCAGCTGGAAGAAGGCCTACGTGACGCTGAAGGACGGCGAAAAAATGATCGAATACTTCGAGGGGACGTAGGCGATGCCCATCCGAACGCTCTCCCCGACATCGCCGGGCGTGCGCTTCCAGACGCGGCTCACCAACGACGAGATCACCGTCCACACGCCGCTCAAGAGCCTGCTCGAGCCAAAGAAGAGCACGGGCGGCCGGAACAACCGCGGCTGGATGACGATCCGCCACCGCGGGGGCGGCCACAAGCGCCAGTACCGCATCATCGATTTCCGGCGCGACAAGCTCGGGATCCCCGCCACGGTGTCGACGATCGAGTACGACCCGAACCGCTCCGCGCGCATCGCGCTCCTCGTGTACGCCGACGGGGAGAAGCGCTACATCATCGCGCCGGCGGGGCTCCAGGTGGGACAGAAGATCGTCTCGGGGGCTGCGGCCGACATCCAGGTCGGCAACGCGCTCCCGCTGCGGAACATCCCGCCGGGAATCCCGATCCACAACATCGAGCTGAAGATCGGAAAGGGCGGGCAGATGGTCCGCTCGGCCGGCGGCTCCGCCGAGATCCTCGCGAAGGAAGGGAAGTACGCGCAGGTGAGGCTCCCCTCGACCGAGGTCCGGTTCGTCCACCTCGACTGCATGGCGACGATCGGGCAGGTCGGCAACCTCGATCACGAGAACGTCTCCATCGGCAAGGCGGGGCGCAAGCGGTGGATGGGACGGCGCCCGATCAACCGCGGCGTCTCGATGAACCCCATCGACCACCCGCACGGCGGCGGCGAGGGAAAGACCAGCGGCGGCCGTCACCCCGTCACGCCGTGGGGCAAGCCCACGAAGGGGTACAAGACGCGCAACAACCCCAGAACCGACGCGCAAATCGTCAGGAGGCGGCAGCGGTAGCATGAGCCGATCCATAAGCAAGGGCCCCTTCGTCGACGGGCACCTCAAGAAGCGCATCGACGAGATGAACCGCAAGTTCGAGAAGAAGGTCGTCAAGACGTGGTCGCGGCGATCCACGGTGGTCCCCGACTTCGTCGGCCACACGATCGCGGTGCACAACGGGAGGAAGTTCATCCCCGTCTACGTGACCGAGAGCATGGTCGGGCACAAGCTCGGCGAGTTCAGCTTCACCAGGACGTTCAAGGGTCACACGGCGAAGGGTGAAAAGACCGCCGCCGTGGGAACCCCCGAGACCCCGTCTTAGCTCGACCCGTCGTCGCTCGACCCGTCGTGGATCACGAAGACCCACTCGAGGCAAGGGGAACATGATCGCCAGGGCAAGGATGCGGTACCTGAGATCGTCGGCGCAGAAAACGCGCCTCGTCATCGACCAGATCCGGGGTCTGGGCGTGAACCGCGCCGTGGCGCTTCTGCGCGAGAGCCCGAAGGCGGTCTCGCGGGACGTCGTCAAGGTCCTGCGCTCCGCGGTGGCGAACGCCGAGAAGGGCGACCAGCGAGTCGACGCCGACACGCTCTACGTGAGCCGCGCGGTGGTGGACGGCGGGCCGTCGTTCAAGCGGATCCGGCCGGCCACGTTCGGCCGCGCCTTCCGCGTGCTGCGCCGGACGTGCCACATCACGCTGGAGCTCGACGCCCGCGAGGAGGCGAGGCCGCGCGAGTCGCGCGCCAGGCGCCGCGCCGAGTCGGCCAAAGCCGCCGGTGACAGGTCCGCGAAAGCCGCCGGCGACAAGGTCGCGAAGGGATCGGGGGAGAAGGCTCAGGGCGGCGCGAAGGCCGAGGCGGGCGCGAGGACGGGAAGCGCTAAGCCGGCGACCGCGAAGCCCGGAACGACGAAATCCGAATCGACGAAGACCACGAAGGTGAAGAAGTAACAGCGTCATCATCCGAATGACCGATGGGCCGCGCCCCCTCACCGGGGCGGGGCCTCTGGGCGTGCGAGGAGTTTCCTTGGGACAGAAGGTTCACCCTTACGGGTTCCGGCTTGGGTTCAACAAGCCGTGGCGATCGCGCTGGTACGAGAAGCGGAAGTACGCCGAGTGGCTGCACGAGGACCTCAGGCTCCGCGCGGAGCTCAAGAAGAGGCTCGCGCACGCCGGCATCTCGAGCATCGAGATCGAGCGCGCGGCGAACAAGCTGAAGATCAACATCCTCACGTCCCGCCCCGGCATCATCATCGGCAAGCGCGGCTCCGAGGTGGACAAGCTCAGGGACGAGATCCAGAAGAAGACAGGGCGCGAGGTCTTCATCAATATCCAGGAGATCCTCAAGCCCGAGCTCGAGGCGCAGCTCGTGGGCGAGTCGGTGGCGATGCAGCTCGAGAAGCGCGTCGCGTTCCGGCGCGCCATGCGCAAGGCGATCGAGGCCGCGGTGAGGTTCGGCGCGCGGGGCATCAAGATCCGCTGCTCCGGCCGCCTCGCGGGGACTGAGATCGCCCGATCCGAGTGGTACCTGAACGGCCGGCTTCCGCTGCACACGCTCCGGAGCGACATCGACTACGGCTTCGCCGAGGCGCAGACGACGTACGGGAAGATCGGCGTGAAGGTGTGGATTTACAAGGGAGAGTTGGACCAGCTCGGCCGCCGTCGCGACCAGGGCGGACGGCTCGTGCCGCAGGAAGGCCTGAGGTAATCGCGCCATGCTGATGCCCAAGAAGGTCAAGTTCCGCAAGCAGCAGCGCGGGCGCAGGGCCGGGAAGGCGTGGACCGGGTCCACGCTCGCGTTCGGCGACTACGGGCTCAAGTCGCTCTCGGCCGGCTGGGTGACCAGCCGCCAGATCGAGGCGGCCCGCGTCACGATCACGCGCCACATGAAGCGCGGCGGCAAGCTCTGGATCCGGATCTTCCCCGACAAGCCGGTCACGAAGAAACCGGCCGAGACGCGCATGGGCAAGGGGAAAGGGCCGCCCGAGGAATGGGTGGCCGTCGTGAAGCCCGGCAGGATCATGTACGAGATCGAGGGGGTTCCGCTGGCGGACGCCACCGAGGCTCTGCGCCTGGCGTCGCACAAGTTCGGCGTCAGGACCCAGTTCGTGAAGCGGCCCGGTGCGGGCGAGGAGCACGCGTGAAGATCCAGAAGATGGCCGAGCTGGGCGTCGACGAGCTGCGCGTCGAGGAAGCGAAGCTCTCGGAGCAGATCTTCCGCTTCCGGTTCCAGCTCCAGACGGGAAACGTCGAGAATCCGTCGAGGCTCGGGCATACGCGCCGCGACCTGGCGAGGGTGAAGACCCTCCTCCGGGAGCGCGAGCTCGGCATCGAGCGGCACCGGGAGGCCGAGGGGGGCGCCGGGGCGGAGTCGAAGGCGGCGGAGCCGGTCTCCGCGGGCGCCGCGGCGGGCGCGGCCGTGAAGGAAAAGTCGGGCAAGCGCCCGCGTCGTGCGAAGAGTGAGGGTGCCTAGTTGGAGCCAACAGAGATGTCCGATCAGACCGAAGGCGTCGCCCTGAGGCGGCGCCGAACCACGGTGGGAATCGTCGTCAGCGACAAGATGGACAAGACCATCGTCGTCGCGGTCGAGCGGCGCGTCTCGCATCCGCGCTATTCCCGCGTCGTGAAGAGAACGTCGAAGTTCCACGCGCACGACGAGGCGAACGCCTGCAAGATCGGCGATGTCGTCACGCTCGTCGAGACGCGGCCGCTGAGCCGCCTGAAGAGGTGGCGCGTGCGCTCCATCCTGCGCGGCGGCCAGCCCGTGGATCGGACCGTGACGGCCGCGGCCGCGGTCGCCGCCCCGGCGGCCCCGAGCCCGAAGCTCAGGCGCCGCGCCGCCGCGGCCGCCGCCGCGGACGCGGCATCGCCGCAGGCTGCCGTCAAGGCGCCGAAGGCGGCAGGCGGGAAGCGCGCGGCCGGGAAGACGGCGAAGCCCGCCAAGGATGAGGTGAAGGCGCCATGATCCAGATGCGGACGATCCTCGAGGTCGCCGACAACTCGGGAGCGCGCCGGATCTCGTGCATCCACGTCCGCGGCGGATCCATCGGCCGTTACGGGAGGCTCGGCGACATCATCACGGCCAACGTCAAAGAGGCGAGCCCCGACGGAACCGTCAAGAAGGGACAGGTCGTGCGCGCGGTCATCGTCCGCACGAAGAAAGAGCAGCGCCGCAAGGACGGCACGTACATCCGCTTCGACGAGAACGCCGCCGTCCTCATCAACGACGCCAAGGAGCCGGTCGGGACGCGCGTCTTCGGTCCCGTGGCCCGCGAGCTGAGAGAGCGCAAGTTCATGAAGATCGTCTCGCTCGCCCCGGAGGTCCTCTAACCGATGAGTCTCCACGTGCGCAAGGACGACATGGTCCTCGTCATCGCCGGCAAGCGCGGCAAGGAGAGGCCCCGGGGCAAGGTGCTGAGGGTCTACCCCGCGAAGATGCGGGCGATCGTCGAGGGGGTCAACTTCATCAAGAAGCACACGAAGCCGAACCCTTCGAAGAACATCAAGGGCGGCATCGTGGAGCGCGAGGCCCCCATCCACGTCTCGAACCTGATGGTCATCTGCCCGGAGTGCAGCAAGCCGGTGCGGGTCGCCCGCAAGATGCTCGAGGACGGCAAGCGGCACCGGGTATGCCGGAAGTGCCAGGGAATGCTGGATCGAAAGTAGGGAGAGCGAGACCGACATGGCCACGACGCCGAGACTCCAGGAGCGCTACCGCAAGGAAATCCTCCCGGAGATCACCAAGCAGTTCGCCTATCCGAGCCCGATGGCGGCGCCCCGCATCACGAAGATCGTCGTCAACATGGGCGTCGGAGAGGCGAAGGAGAACATCAAGATTCTCGACGCCGCGGTGGAGGAGCTCGGGCTCATCACGGGCCAGCGCCCCGCGCTGCGCCGCGCCAAGAAGAGCATCGCGAACTTCAAGCTGCGCGAGGGAGTCCCCGTCGGGTGCTGCGTGACGCTCCGAGGCAACCGGATGTACGAGTTCCTCGATCGCCTCGTCAGCATCGCGCTGCCGCGCGTGCGCGACTTCAAGGGCGTCTCGGAGAAGGCGTTCGACGGCCGCGGCAACTACACGCTCGGCGTCACGGACCAGTCGATCTTCCCGGAAGTGACGACGGGAAAGGTCGAGAAGATCAAGGGAATGAACATCACGATCGTGACCACGGCGAGGACCGACAACGAGTCGCGCGCGCTCCTCCAGGCGTTCGGCGTCCCCTTCAGAAAGCCCTGAGTCGCGGGGCAGAGGCGGTATGGCAAGCACGAAGTTCTTCGCAAAGATGGAGAGGAAGCCGAAGTTCATGGTCCGGGTGCGGCATCGCTGCCGCTCCTGCGGCCGGCCCCGCGGTTTCCTTCGCAAGTTCGCGCTCTGCCGGCTCTGCTTCCGCAAGCTGGCGCTCTCCGGGGAGATCCCCGGCGTGACCAAGTCGAGCTGGTAGGAAAAGAAGCCATGGTGATGACGGATCCGATTTCGGACATGCTGACCCGCGTGCGGAACGCGCTGATGGGCAAGCACGCGCGCACCGAGATGCCCGCCTCCAAGATCAAGGTGGAGATCGCCAAGATCCTCAAGGAGGAGGGGTACATCGACAACTTCAAGGTCGTCGACGAGGAGGGAAGGCACAGCCGGCTCGTGCTCGATCTCCGCTACGGTCCGCGCGGCGAGCGCGTCCTCAACGGCCTGGAGCGCGTGAGCCGTCCGGGCTGCCGCGTGTACGCCGGCATGGACGAGATCCCGAAGGTCCTCGGCGGCATCGGCATCTCCATCCTGTCGACGTCCCGCGGCCTGATGTCGGGCGACGACGCCCGGCAGCGCCGTCTCGGCGGCGAAGTCCTCTGTAAGATCTGGTAGGAGCGGATCATGTCGCGAATCGGAAAGCTCCCCGTCACCCTCCCGAAGGGAGTCACGCTCACCGTGACCCCGTCGGCGATCCAGGTGAAGGGGCCCAAGGGAACGCTCCACACGCCGCTCCCCGACGGTATCTCCTGCGACGTCACCGCGACCGCCGCGACGCTCAAGCGCCGCGCCGACGGGAAGCGCGACAAGGCGCTGCACGGCATGGCGCGGGCGCTCCTCGCGAACGCGGTGAAGGGCGTCACCGACGGGTTCACGCGCGAGCTGGAGATCATCGGCATCGGATACAAGGCGCAGGTCCAGGGAAAGAACCTCGAGATGGCTCTCGGCTTCTCGCACCAGGTGGTCTACCCGGTTCCGGAGGGGGTCGCGATCTCCGTGGACCAGAAGCAGACCCGCATCATGGTCGCGGGGACCGATCGCCAGAGGGTCGGGCAGGTCGCGGCCGAGATCCGCGGCTTCAGGCCCCCCGAGCCCTACAAGGGGAAGGGGATCCGCTACGCCGGCGAGTACGTCAAGAAGAAGGTTGGCAAGACCGGCGCGTAGCCGGGCGAAAGATGTCCGGCGCGTAGCCGGGCGAAAGATGTCCGGCGCGTAGCCGGGCGAAAGAACGACCGGAGCTTAGAGAGAGATGGAAACCAGACGGGATCGACAGGTCATTCGGCGCCGCCGGCGCCTTCGTTACCGCGCCAAGGTGGCGGGGACTCCCGCGCGGCCGAGGCTGTGCGTGTACCGCAGCCTCAATCACATCTACGCGCAGGTGGTGGACGACACGGCAGGCCGGGTCATCGCGGCGGCTTCGACCCTCGACGCCGAGGTCAAGTCGCGCATCAAGAACGGCGGCAACATCGCGGCGGCGAAGATCGTCGGCGAGGTGATTGCGGCGCGGCTCACCGAGAAGGGCGTGCCGACGGTGACCTTCGATCGCGGAGGCTACCAGTACCACGGCCGCATCAAGGCGATCGCGGACAGCGCGCGCGCGAAGGGACTCAAGTTCTGACGGAGGCAGCAGTTTCATGGCGAACCCGAGGGTAGACAGGTCCGGGCTCGACCTGAAGGACACGGTCGTCCACATCAACCGCGTCACCAAGGTCGTGAAGGGCGGCAAGAACTTCTCCTTCAGTGCTCTCGTCGTGGTCGGCGACGGCAGGGGAAACGTCGGATACGGCATGGGCAAGGCCAAGGAGGTCCCGTCGGCGATCGCGAAGGGGATCGAGAGGGCGAAGCGCACGCTCATGAAGGTCGCGCTGAAGGGGACCACGATCCCGCACCCGGTCACCGGACGGTTCGGGGCGGGGCGGGTGCTGATGCTTCCGGCGTCGCCGGGAACGGGCGTCATCGCGGGAGGCGCGGTCCGCGCCGTCCTCGAGTCGCTCGGCGTCCAGGACATCCTGACCAAGTCGCTCGGGAGCGCGAACCCGCACAACGTCGTCAAGGCGTGCTTCGCCGGTCTCGCGAGCCTGAAGGATCCCGACACGCAGCTCAGGCTGCGCGGGAAGAACGTTCCCGATCTTTCCGAGTCGCGAGGCAGGGGAGAGCCGTGACAGCCAGGGCAAAGCCGACGAAGAAGGCGGGCACGATCGTGATCGAGCAGTACCGGAGCGGCATCTGCTGCCAGGAGCAGCAGAAGCGGACGCTCCGCGCGCTCGGCTTCCGCAAGCTCAACCAGCGGGTCGAGCGGCCGGACAACGCCGCGATCCGCGGGATGGTAGGGGCGATCCCCCACCTCGTCCGCGTCGTCGGACCCGCGACGGGAGGCCCGCGTGGCTGAGAAGACCCCGCTTCGTTTGAACAACCTGTCGCCCGCGAAGGGCTCGACCAAGAACCGCAAGCGGCTCGGCCGCGGGCCGGGCTCCGGCCAGGGGAAGACGGCCGGCCGCGGCAACAAGGGATTCTGGTCCCGCTCGGGCTCGTCGCAGAAGCGCGGCTTCGAGGGGGGCCAGATGCCCCTCCACCGGCGCGTGCCGAAGCGCGGCTTCACGAACATCTTCCGCGAGGAGTACCTCGTGGTGAACGTGGACGACCTCGAGGCGCGGTTCGAGAAGGGCGCCACGGTCGATCCCGAAGCGCTGCGCAAGAGCCGCCTCGTGCGGAAGGCCCAGGGGAAGGTCAAGCTCCTCGGGCGCGGTGAGGTCACGCGCGCCCTGACGGTGAAGGTGCACGCCGCGTCGGCCGACGCGAAGAAGAAGATCGAGGCCGCGGGCGGAAAGGTCGAGCTGTTGTGATCGAGAGCCTGAAGAACATCTACGCGATTCCCGACCTGAGGCGGAGGGTCTTCTACACCTTCGGCCTCCTGGCCGTCTACCGCGTGGGCGCCCACATCCCGACGCCCGGCGTCGACTCGGTGGCCCTCGAGAAGTTCTTCCGCGCGCAGGCGGGCAACATGCTCGGCCTCGTCGATCTCTTCTCGGGCGGGAACCTCAGCCGGCTGACGATCTTCGCCCTCGGGATCCTGCCGTACATCTCCGCGTCGATCATCCTCCAGCTCCTCACGGTCATCTGGCCCTACCTCGAGAAGCTCTCGAAGGAGGGGGAGATCGGCCGCCGGAAGATCACCCAGTACACCCGCTACGGCACGGTCGTCCTCAGCCTCATCCAGTCGGCCGGCATCGCGGTGTGGATCCGCAAGCAGTTTCCCGACGCGGTGTCGTACGGGGCGTTGAAATTCCAGATATGCACCATCCTCACGCTCACGACCGGAACCGCGTTCATCATGTGGCTGGGCGAGCAGATCACCGAGCGGGGGATCGGGAACGGCATCTCCCTCATCATCTACTCGGGGATCGTCGTCGGCCTCCCGCGCGCGATCGTGAAGACGTACGAGGACTACCAGAGCCACTCGCTGAACCTCTTCGCGATCCTGGCGCTGGTCGCCGTCATGATCGCCGTCGTCGCGGTGGTCGTCTTCGTCGAGCGGGCCCAGAGGCGCATCCCCGTCCAGTACGCCCGGCGGGTCGTCGGGCGGCGCATGTACGGCGGCGTCGCGACGCACCTGCCCCTGCGGGTGAACACCGGCGGCGTCATCCCGGTCATCTTCGCGTCGTCCATCCTCTCGATCCCCAGGATGTTCGCGCAGGCGGTGGGGCTCAGCGACGTCTCGTGGCTCGGCGCGGCGCTGCGGCAGATCGACTACAACATGCCGCTCTACAACCTGCTCTACCTGGTTTTCATCGTCTTCTTCTGCTACTTCTACACGTCGATCATCTTCAACCCGGTGGACACGGCCGACAACCTGAAGAAGTACGGCGGCTTCATCCCCGGCATCCGCCCCGGCCGCCGCACCGCCGAGTACATCGATCGCATCCTCTCGCGCATCACCTTCGGCGGGGCGATCTACCTCGCGCTCGTGGCGCTGCTCCCGGTCTTCCTCATCAGCGGGCTGAACGTCGGCGCGCTGCCGGGGGTGGGGCCCATGCTGCAGAGGACGCTGCCGGAATGGATGACGAGCGGCCTCGGGGTCAAGTTCTACTTCGGAGGCACGTCGCTCCTCATCGTGGTCGGTGTCGCGATGGACACCGTCCAGCAGGTCGAGTCGCAGCTCATCATGAGGCACTACGACGGGTTCCTGAAGGGATCCCGCGTGCGCGGCCGGCGCGCCTGAGAGGCGAAGCGGGTTGGTGGCGTTGAGATTGATTCTGTTCGGCCCGCCGGGAGCGGGGAAAGGGACGCAGGCCGCGGCCATCCGGGCGAAGCTCGGTGTCCCCCACATCTCGACGGGGGACATGCTCCGGGAGGCGATCGCGGCCGGCACCCGGGTCGGACTGAGGGTGAAGGCCCTCGTCGGGGCCGGTTCTCTCGTTCCCGACGAGGTGGTCGGCGAGATCGTGGCCGAGAGGCTCGCGCGCGCCGACGCGAGGGTGGGGTTTCTGCTCGATGGGTTTCCGCGCACGCTGCGTCAGGCGGAGATCCTCGAGGTGGTGCTCCAGGCGCGGAAGGAGTCGCTCGATCACGTCGTCAAGCTGAACCTGGCGGACGACGAGGTGGTGAGGCGGCTCTCGGGGCGCCGGACGTGCGGGAAGTGCGGCGCCTCGTTCCACGTCGCCTTCTCGCCGCCGAAGAGCGACGGCATCTGCGACGCGTGCGGCACGAGCCTCACGCAGCGCGACGACGACAGGGAGGACGTCATCCGGAAGCGTCTCGAGGTCTATCGCGAGCAGACGGCCCCGCTTGCGGCTCACTACGCGAAGAGGGGGCTTCTCCGCGAGATTGACGGGACCGGCAGCATCGAAGACGTGAAGCGGCGCGCGCTCGCGGCGCTCGGTGCGGCATGATCTTCTGCAAGACGTGGTCGGAGATCCAGACGATGGACCGGTGCAACCGGGTCGTCCTGGACGTCCTCCAGCGTCTCAAGGAGATCGTCGCCCCCGGCGTCACGACCGACGATCTGGATCGGAAGGCGGAGGAGTGGACGAAGCAGGCGGGCGCGATCCCCGCGTTCAAGGGATACCGCGGCTACCCGAAGTCCCTGTGCGCCTCTCCGAACGACGTCATCGTGCACGGCATTCCGTCGAAGCGGGCGCTGCGCGACGGGGACATCATCGGGCTCGACTACGGCGTGATCATCGACGGATTCTACGGCGACGGAGCCATGACCCTTCCGGTGGGAACGGTCAGCCCCGCCGCCGAAAAGCTCATGAAGGTCACGGAAGAGAGCCTGTACCTCGGCATCGAAGAGGTGAAGATCGGGAACCGGGTCCAGGACATCGGCCACCGGGTCCAGACCCACGCGGAGAAGCACGGCTACACCGTGGTCCTCGAGTTCACGGGCCACGGGATCGGCCGGCGCCTCCACGAGGACCCTCAGGTTCCGAACTACGGGAAGCCGGGCTTCGGCGAGCGGCTCACCGACGGGATGGTCCTGGCGATCGAGCCGATGCTCTGCGCCGGGAGCAGCGAGGTCGTCGTCGAGGACGATCAGTGGACGGCGCGGACCGCCGACGGGAGCCTCGCGGCGCATTTCGAGCGCTCCGTGGCGGTGACGCCGAGGGGTCCGTGGATTCTCGGCGAAACGCCGCCGCCCGCGGCGAGCTGACCGCAGCAGTCGGAGGAATGGATGCCGAAAGAGGACGCGATTCAGGTCGAGGCGACGGTCGTGGAGCCGCTGCCCAATGCCATGTTCCGCGTCGAGCTGGAGAACAAGCATCGGGTCCTGGCGCACATCTCGGGAAAGATGCGCAAGAATTTCATCCGCATCCTCCCCGGGGACAGGGTTCTGGTCGAGCTCTCGCCGTACGACCTGACCCGAGGCCGAATCGTCTACCGGCTCAAGTGAGCCGCAGCGTGGGTGGGATTGAATGAAGGTCCGCAGCAGCGTCAAGAAGATTTGCGACAAGTGCAAGATCATCCGGCGCGAGGGAATCATCCGGGTGATCTGCGAGAATCCGAAGCACAAGCAGCGCCAGGGATAGCCCTCAGGGCCCCGGCAAGGGAGCCCGAAGGGCTCCCCGTCAACAGGAGGCGTAAGACGTGGCACGCATCGCCGGAGTGGACCTCCCGCAGAACAAGCGGGTGGAGATCGGGCTGACGTACATCTACGGGATCGGCCGGGCGCGCTCGAACGCGATCCTGGGCAAGGCCCGCGTCGGCGTGAACGCCAAGGTGAAGGATCTGTCGGAGGAGGAGGTCTCCCGCATCCGCCAGGTCATCACCGAGGAGGGCGGCGTCGAAGGAGATCTCCGCAAGAACATCCAGCAGGACGTGCGGCGCCTGATCGAGATCGGCTCTTACCGCGGCTACCGGCACCGGAGGAACCTCCCGTGTCACGGCCAGCGCACGCACACGAACGCCCGCACGAAGCGCGGACCCCGCATGGCGATCGCCGGCAAGAAGCGCGCCGTCGGCAAGAAGGGTTGAGGTAGACCATGGCTGTCGGCAAGAAGAAGGCCACCGGAAAGAAGAAGGAAAAGAAGAACATCCCCGTGGGAGTGGCTCACGTCCACGCGACGTTCAACAACACCGTGATCAGCATCACCGATCTCGACGGGAACGTCCTCGCGTGGTCGTCCGCCGGCATCCAGGGCTTCAAGGGCTCGCGCAAGGGAACGCCGTTCGCCGCGCAGCAGGCCGCCACCGCGGCCGCGACCGCGGCGCGCGAGCACGGGCTGAGGCAGGTCGAGGTCCGCGTCAGCGGGCCGGGCGCGGGGCGCGAATCGTCCATCCGCGCCCTCCAGGCCGCCGGGTACGACATCAAGGCCATCAAGGACGTGACGCCGATTCCGCACAACGGCTGCCGGCCCCCGAAGCGGCGCCGGGTCTGACCTAAAGGAGAGAAGCACGTGGCGAGACATCGAGGTCCGGTCTGCAGGCTGTGCCGTCGCGAAGGGCTCAAGCTCTTCCTGAAGGGCGAGCGCTGCTTCAAGCCCTCCTGCGCGATCGAGCAGAGAGGGTACGCTCCGGGCCAGCACGGCAACCGGCGCACCAAGATCGAGGGGTACGGGATCCAGCTTCGCGAGAAGCAGAAGGTGAAGAGGATCTACGGCCTCCTCGAGCGGCAGTTCCGCCGCTACTTCCGCGAGTCCGAGCGGAAGAAGGGGATCACGGGGGCGAACCTCCTCCTGATGCTCGAGAGGAGGCTCGACACGGTGGTCTACCGTCTCGGCTTCTCCACCTCCAGGGCCGCGGCGCGCCAGCTGATCGCGCACGGCCACATCCGCGTGAACAACCACAAGGTCGACGTCGCGAGCTTCCAGGTGCGGATGGGGGACTCGGTCAGCCTCAAGGACGCGACGCGCAAGAACGAAGGGGTCAAGGCGTCGGTCGAGTCGGCGCGCGGGCGCGGCCTGCCGGGCTGGCTCTCGCTCGACGCCGCCAACTTCACGGGATCCGTCACGACGATGCCGCGACGCGAGGACATCACGATGCCCATCACGGAGCAGCTCATCGTCGAGCTCTACTCGAAGTAGCCGGAGCGAACAAGCGCGCCACAGGACTTCAGGTTGGGGGGAACTCCCCCGGAGAGGTGACATGCTCTGGAAAGGCTTTCAGAAGCCCAAGCGGCTCGAGTCAAGTGGGGATTCGCTGACGAACCTGTACGGTGAGTTCCACGCGCAGCCGTTCGAGCGCGGGTGGGGGACCACCGTCGGCAACGCCCTCCGGAGGGTGCTCCTCTCCTCCATCGAGGGGGCGGCCATCACCGCCGTGAAGATCGAGGGGGTGCTCCACGAGTTCTCCTCGCTCCCGGGCGTCAACGAGGACACGACCGACATCATCCTGAACCTCAAGTCGATCCCGCTGAAGATCAACGTCGATCACCCCGAGACGATTTTCATCCGCGCCGAGGGGCCCCGCGAGGTCAAGGCGTCCGACATCGAGACCAGCTCGAACGTCGAGATCCTCGATCCGGGCATCCACATCGCCACGCTCTCCGAGGAGGGGCGCCTGACGATTGAGATGCGCGTCAAGCCCGGCCGCGGATACGTCTCGGCCGACCGCAATTTCGACGCTGACCTCGACATCGGCTACATCCCGATCGACTCCGTCCACTCGCCGGTGAAGAAGGTCAACTACGCCGTCGAGGACGCCCGCATCGGCCAGGCGACCGACTACGACAAGCTCACGATGCAGGTGTGGACGAACGGGGCGGTCCTCCCGCAGGACGCCGTCGCCCTCGCGGCGAAGCTCATGAAGGACCACCTCAGCATCTTCATCAACTTCGAGGAGCAGGTCGAGGAGTCCGACGAGGAGCGCACCCCCGAGGACGACCGGCTCGCGGAGTACTTCTCCCGCAGCGTGGACGAGCTGGAGCTCTCCGTCCGCTCGTACAACTGCCTGAAGAACGCGGGCATCCGCACCATCGGCGAGCTCGTTCAGAAGAGCGAGGCCGAGATGCTGAAGACCAAGAACTTCGGCCGCAAGTCGCTCAACGAGATCAAGGAGATCCTCACCAAGATGGACCTCGGTCTCGGCATGAAGATCGACGAGAAGCGCCTGAAGCGGCTCGGCGCCGCGCCGGCGCCGCCGATGCTCGGGCCGACGCCGACGCCCAGCGCCACCTGAACGCCCAGCGCCGCCTGAACGCCCAGCGCCGCCTGAACGAAAGCAAGCCCCGGAACGCGAGGGAAAGACGATGCGCCACCGACAGATCGGAAGCAAGCTCGGATGGAAGACGGCCCACAGGAACGCCGCGTTGCGGTCGCTGTCGACCTCCCTGTTCGAGCACGAGAGGATCACGACCACGCTCCCCCGCGCCAAGACGCTCCGCCCGTACGCGGAGAAGCTCATCACCATGTCGAAGCGCGAGGACCTTCACGCGCGCCGTCTCGTCGCGCGGCAGATCCGTGACCCGAAGATCGTCAAGAAGCTGTTCGACACCCTGTCCGCCCGGTACGTGGATCGGCACGGGGGGTACATGCGCATCCTGAAGCTGGGCCATCGTCAGGGGGACAATGCCGAGATGGCCATCGTCGAGCTTCTCGGCTCCGAGCCCGATTTCAACAAGGCTCCCGAGAAGAAGACCACGATGGGCGGGCGCCTGGCGGAGCGGCTCCGCGGCAAGAAGAAGGACGCCGCCCCCGAAGGGGACGCCGCCTCCGAGGGGCCGGACGCGCCCGAGGCGGGAGCCGCGAAGAAGGCGCGCGCCCCGCGCACGAAGAAGTAGGTGCCCAAGCGGACCGACATCCGCAAGATCCTGATCGTCGGCTCCGGACCGATCGTCATCGGGCAGGCCTGCGAGTTCGACTACTCCGGCACGCAGGCCTGCAAGGCCCTCCGCGAGGAGGGTTACGAAGTCGTCCTCATCAACTCGAACCCGGCGACGATCATGACCGATCCGGAGTTCGCGGATCGGACGTACGTCGAGCCCCTCACCCCCGAGATGGTCGCGCGCGTCATCGAGTGCGAGCGGCCGGACGCCCTCCTCCCCACCGTCGGCGGCCAGACCGCGCTCAACATCGCGATGCGCCTCGGCGACGAGGGGGTCCTCGACAGCTTCGGCGTGAAGCTCATCGGCGCCTCCCTCCCGGCGATCCGGCTCTCCGAGGATCGCCTCCTCTTCAAGAAGACCATGCAGAAGATCGGCCTCGAGGTGCCCCTCTCCGGCTACGCCGACTCGGTGGCCGCGGCCGAGGAGGTGCTGGCCGAGGTTGGTTTCCCCGCGATCGTGAGGCCCTCCTTCACCCTCGGGGGCACCGGGGGCTCCATCGCCTGGAACGCCGAGGAGCTGGAGGAGGCCGTGCGCTGGGGGCTCCAGCAGTCGCCGGTGGGCACCGTGCTCGTCGAAGAGTCGGTGATCGGGTGGAAAGAGTTCGAGCTGGA
>JACPZX010000026.1 GCA_016195325.1 Acidobacteriota bacterium | reverse complement strand
GCTGCTGAGGCTTCCCCTTCTCGAGAACTCGGACGACTTCGTCTTCGACAACCAGATGCTCGCGCAGGCGATCCGCTTCGGCTTCCGCGTCGGCGAGCTCTCCTGTCCGACGTCGTACCACGACGCCTCTTCGTCGATCGGCTTCGCCCGCGCGATCGC
Organism: Acidobacteriota bacterium; assembly: GCA_016195325.1. NCBI lineage: Bacteria > Pseudomonadati > Acidobacteriota > Acidobacteriota bacterium. The sequence continues at coordinate 3,684 of JACPZX010000026.1, read as the reverse complement.
GTACGGCCTGGGGTGCCTGAGGACGAGCGGGCAGCATCTTCTGGCGCGGCTCGGTTGGGCGCGGCCGGCGATCTTCGATCCGGAGGGGCGAAAGCTCGATCCCTGAGGGCTCTGGTATATTGGCGCTCCGAATCCGGGCGCGCCCCGGAGGCGTAGTCCCCTGAGAGGCCGGCAGCCAGGACAAATGTCACCCGAGTCCACAGAGACCGACGAATCCCTCGTGTCCCGGATTGCCTCGCGCGATCAGCAGGCGCTCGCCCGCCTGTACGACCGCCACCGCTCCCTCGTCTTCGCCCTGTCGCTCCGCATCATTAGGGAGCGCGCCGAGGCGGAGGAGGTGCTCGGGGACGTCTTTCTCCAGGTGTGGCGCCAGGCGACCGGGTACGACCGCAGCCGGGCGACCGTGGAGGGTTGGCTCGTCAATCTCTGCCGCAGCCGCGCCATCGACAGGCTGAGAGCGCGGGGACGGCGCGAGGCGGGGGCGGCGACGCTGGCGCGCGAGGAGGAGATCCGGCCGGCGGCCGCGGCGGCAGAGAGCGATCCGGCGGAGGCGGTGGCCCGGGAGGAGAAGCGAGTGCTCATCGCGGGGGCGCTCGCGGAGCTTCAGCCATCGCAGAGGGAGGCGCTGGAGCTGGCCTACTACGGCGGCCTGTCGCACTCCGAGATCGCGGAGAAGCTCGCCCAGCCCCTCGGCACCGTGAAGACGCACATCCGCCAGGGGATGATGACCCTTCGTCAGGCGATCGAGAGGCGGTTCGGAGCATGAGGGGACCGATGCGGGGAGAAGGAGGGCGCGATGCGTTGCGATGACATCCGCGAAGCGCTGCCGCTCCGCCTCCTTGACCTCCTCGAGCCCGACGAGGAGCGCGTGATCCGCGAGCACCTCGAGTCGGGGTGCACCCGGTGCGCCGCCGACCTCGCCGCGTACAGCGAGACGCTCGCACTCCTGCCGCACGATCTGCCGAGGGAGGAGCCCTCCGAGATCGTCAAGGCCCGCCTGATGGCCCGCATCCGCAGGGAGTCGGCCCAGGAAGGGAAGGCGCCGGTCCGCCCGCCCGTCGCGGCCTCGCCCCCCGCCGGGACCGCCGCCCGTCAGAGGCGTCTCGTCTGGACCTCGGCGGCCGCGGCCTCGGTGGTCGCGGCTCTTCTCGCCAGCTTCGTCACCGCCCGCATCGTCTCCGGCCGCCACGCGGCGGAGACGGCGTCCCTCGCCGCGCGGGTCGAGGAGCAGCAGGGGCGGCTCGAGCGGCAGACCGAGGAGATGGCGTCGCTCAAGGCCCAGGTCCTTCGCGCCCGCGAGTCGATCCAGCTCGTCAGCTCCCCGGGCGTCACCGTGATCGACCTCCAGGGGCAGCCGGATCGGCCGAAGGCCGGGGCGCGCGTCTTCTGGGATCGCGCCGGAGGCTACTGGCAGGTCTACGTCGCCAGCCTACCCCCCGCCGGGCCGGGGAAGACGTACCAGCTCTGGTTCGTCACCGCCGGGGCGAAGATCAGCGCCGGGACCTTCGACACCGACAGCTCCGGGACCGCGACCGTCCGGTTCGAGGTCCCCGCGGGGCTCGGGAACCTCGTCGCCACCGCGATCACCGACGAGCCGGCGGGAGGGTCGCCGCAGCCGACCGGGTCGATGGTGCTCCTCGGGAAGGTCTAGCTCGGGACGATTCCGGTGGTCGCCCGGCATGCCTCCGGGTATATTCCGGCTGCCCGCCATCGGATTGCCTCTTCGCCCGGAGGTCCCCGCCGATGAAGTCGTCCTGCGTCGGTCTCCTGGTTCTGGCGGCGACCTCGTCGTGGGCTGGCGCACAGCCCTCCGAAATCGCCTCGATCTCGCTTACCGCGATCGCGATCACCGACGACGGCTCCGCGGATCCCGTCTGCACCGCCGGGCATCCCAATCCCGGGGACGACCCGGTGGTTCCGGAGCCGTGCCCTGGACGCACGAACGCCGAGTGCGACACCCCAGGCCTCCCCGGGAGCGGCGTCTGCTCGAACGTCCCTGACGGGTACGTCGATCCCGGCGAGGTGGCGTCGGTGCGGCTCACGGTCGCGAACCACACGCTCGACGCGCTCGGGGCGCCGCGACCCCTTCTGAACGCGACGCTGGGGATCTACTCCCCGTCGGCGACGGTCGGCTGCGTCCTCCGGGGCCAGGTCTTCGTGGGGACGCTCCCGACGTCCGGGACCGTAGCGACGCCGGCCGGCGCGCTGAGGTTTATCGCGAGCCCGGTGACCGGCCAATCGACTCCCGGGGCCTTCGCGGGGGCGCACTTTGTCCTGACGGTGGCGGCCGACGGGATCCAGGGGAACGCTCCCGATCAGTCCTTCGACGTCACGCTCGATCAGGACATCCACCACGCTCCCCGGATTGCGAACGCCTGCGGCGGGACCAAGCTCGGCGGCGGCTTCAGCGGCGCGCACCTCGCCGAGCCCGGCTCCCTCTGCGAGGACTTCGACACCGATCGGAACGGCGATGGATCGATGCAGTGGACGCGCCTCTTCCCAGCGGCGGATCCGAACGATCCGCTGCACGGGATCCCCGATCCGAACGACGACATCCTCGGGCACGCCGCCGGAGGTGGACCGGCGCCGCTCGGCGTGAGCGGTCGGCTGTGCAGGGCGTACGACGGTGTCCTCATCGATCTGGTCCAGGAGGAGCACTGCGTCGTCATCCCCTCGGAGAACGATTGGCACCTTCACTCGGCCTTCGAGGGATGCGATCCCGTCTACGACGCGCGACCCGGTTTCGCGTCGAGCTGCGCGCCCGACGGAGGCAAGGCGCACAGCGGCCTCCGATCGATGCACCTCGGCCGGCACACCGACGCGGTGAGCACGCTTGGGGACACGTACCGGTTCCGCCAGACCTCGGCCTTCGTCGCCGATCCGGTAAACCTGGGGACGAGCTCGAAGCTCGAGTTCTGGCAGATCGTTTCTTTCTGCGATGACAAGTGCAACAGCGCCGGGGCCGGCGGGACCTTCGCCGGAGGCCAGGTCCAGGTGAGCGTGCTGGATCCGGGGACGGGGCGCTTCGAGCCGTGGCGGCGGATTTCCCCATCCGAGAATCCGTACAATTCCCTCGGCCAGGATATCGCCCCGATCTGCGAGTTCGATCCGGGAGACGACCAGAGCGCGCCGCTCGACGACACACTATGCGCGAACCAGCCGCAGTGGTCCGATATGGGGGATCCGTACGGCAGTGATCTGACGTGCAACGTGGACGTCGATGGGAACGATTCCGTCGACAGGGATTGCGGCTCCACGACGAATCGGACTGCGGATCCGAACTGCTCGTGGATCGCGGACCCGGCCTGCGGCTCGTATCTCGAGCATGGCACCGCCGGGAGCGGTGTGTGGGCTCGGGAGACGTTTGATCTCTCCGCGTTCGCGGGGCGGGAGGCGAGGCTCCGCTGGGTCTCCCAGACGGGCGGAGGGTGGGGGTTCGGCGAGTACAGGTCGTTTCTCGAGCCCGAACTCTACGGGACTCCGCTCCAGGTGAACGACCAGGACGACGGCTGGTTCGTCGACGACATCAAGCTGACCGATCTGCGCGTCGCGCCCTCCTCGATCGAGCCCGACCCGATGGACGGCCTCGTCGTATGCCCGAGCCAGGGGGACCCGGATAACTGCGGGCAGATCGCGCTGAACATCGCCGGGAGCGCCGCTGACGCGCGGACTGGCGGGACGGTG
>JACPZX010000025.1 GCA_016195325.1 Acidobacteriota bacterium | reverse complement strand
CGTGTCGTCGCAGTCGGGGACGAGCCCCCTCGGGCACGCGACATTTCCGGGAACTCCCGCGCCGTCGCCGTCGAAATCGAAGCAGGCGGGGACGCCGGCCGCGCGCACGCGCCGATTGAGTGAATCCGCGATCAACACGTCACCCGTCGGCGTCAGCGCCACGCCGAAGGGGTGGTTCATGTGCGCCTGCAGCGCGGGACCGCCGTCGCCTCCGAACCCCGGCACCGGGCAGCAGCTGAGGGTCGGGATTCCAGCCACGGTGCTGATGGTGCCGCCGGCGGCGTCGACTCGCCTCACGTGCTGCCCCTGCTCGTCCGCGTAGAGGATGTTGCCGGCCGCGTCCGCCACGATCCCGGTCGGCTCCCAGAGCTCGACGGCGGTCGCGGGCACTCCCTCGCCGGAGGACGAGCCGCCCCCGGCGACCGTCCGAATGTTTCCGCTGTTTCCGTCCACCCGCCGGATGCGCGTGCCGGCGCGGTCGGCGATGAAGAGGTTGCCCGCGCCGTCGAGGGCGACGCCGACGGGCTCGGGGATCGACGCGTTGATCGCCTTCCCGGTGGCGTCGCCCCCGGTCGAGGTCCCATCTCCGGCGTACGTCGTGATGATCCCCGTGACGCCGTCGACGCGACGCACGCGCCGGTTGATGCGGTCCGAGATGAAGATGTCGCCCACGGCGTTGACGACGACGCTCGTCGGGGAGCGGAACGTCGCCGCCGTGGCGGGGCCGCCGTCCCCGGTGAAGCTGTTCACCCCCGTCCCGGCGATCGTCGTGATGACGCCGGTCGAGGCGTCCACCCTGCGTATCCGGCTGTTGCCGGTGTCGGCGATGAAGAGGTTCCCCGCGGCGTCGAGCCCGACACCTTTGGGCGCCCGCAGGCTCGCGCTCACGGCAGGCCCGCCGTCTCCTGCGAATCCGGCCGTGCCGTTGCCGGCAAAGGTCGTGATGATCCCGGTGGCGCCGTCCACGCGACGGACGTCGTTGTTGTCGACGTCGGCGATGAAGAGGTTCCCTGCGGCGTCGGTGGCGATCCCCCCGAGGGCTCCGAGCCCCGACTGCGCGGCCTGGCCGCCGTCGCCGGTCGCGCTGAGCAGGCCGTTCCCTGCGACGGTCGCGATAGATGCGCCCGCGGGATCGGTCCGGCGAACCCGGTTGTTCCCCGTGTCCGCGATGAGCAGGCTGTCCGACGCGTCGACGGCGACGCCGAAGAGGGAGCTGAGGAGCGCCGATCCCGCCGGCCCGCCGTCACCTGCGAACCCGAGCGTCCCCGTCCCGGCGAAGGTCGTGATGATCCCGGTCGCGTGATCCACGCGGCGCACGCGCCGGTCGATCGAGTCGGCGATGAAGAGGTTCCCCGAGGAATCGAGCGCGATGCCCGCAGGGGCACGGAGGATCGCCGCGGTCGCGGGGCCGCCGTCGCCGAGATCGCAGCACGGGGCGCCGCCGGCGACCGTGTCGATGATCCCCGTGGCCGCGGTGACCTTTCGAACCCGGTTGTTCCCGGAGTCCGAGAAGTAGAAGTTCCCCGCCGCGTCGAGAACGACGCTCGTCGGGTTGTAGAGCTGGGCCCCCGTCGCCGGGAACCCATCCCCGCCGAAGCCGACGAGCACCCCCCCCGCGACCGACGAGATGATCCCCGTGGCCGCATCGACCCGCCGGATCCGCGCGGAGTTCACGTCGGCGATCAGGATGTTCCCCGCCGGATCGACGGCGACGGCGCCGGCGGGATCGAGGATGGCGCTCGTGGCCGGCCCGCCGTCCCCGACGCTGTTGAGCCCGCCCCCCGCGACCGTTGCGATCGTCCCCGTGGCCGCGTCGATCCGCCGGACGCGCCGGTTGCCGAGGTCCGAGACGAAGAGGTTCCCGTTGGGGTCGCGGAAGACCCCGTCCGGGTTGTTGAGGGCCGCGGCGATGGCGGGCCCCCCGTCGCCGCTGGAGGCCGGCGACCCGGTCCCCGCGACGACGGTGATGACGCCGCCCGCGCTCACTTTCAGGATGCGATGGAGGTAGCCGGCCGCGACGAAGAGATCGCCGTTGGGCGCGGCCGCGACCGAGTGGGGTGCGCCGAGGGGGGCTCCGAGCGCCGGCGCCCCCGATGGGTACGGGCCGCCGCCGACGGCGGTCTGAATGATGTCGGCGCGGAGGAGCGCCGGGGTGACGAGCGAGAGGGCGAGAAGGAGGAGCGCGCGGCGCATCCAGGGTCGGCTCATGACGGCTCCCTCGACGCGGCAAGTCTACGGTAATTCATCCCTCCGGTCGAGGGCTATTGCCGCAAAGAAAAAACCTCCGGAGGCGTTCCCGGAGGCTTGTTCTCGAGCTCGTCGATCGGGGTGCTTACGCCTTCTCGCCGTGACCCTTCGCGCAGCAGCCGGCCATCGGCTTGCTCGCCCACGCCTGGATCGCTTTCAGCGCCTCGGGGGTGCTCGCGGACACGGTCAGGACGCCGCCGTCCTTCGTGATGTCGACTTTCGTCGTGACGCCGGCCATCGACAGCGGGCAGTCGGGGCAGCTCTCGCCGTTCTGATGCGCCTTGAGGTGCGTCTGGATGTGCTCGACCGCCTCGTCGCTCTTGCCGGTCAAGGTCACGATCGCGCCGTTCTCGGTCATCTTCGCGACCGACTTGACGTTCTTCGCGATGGGGCACCCGTCGCCCATCTCTTTCCCGGCCGCCGTCGCGTCTTTCCCGTGGTTGCAGTGGTCGCCGCCCGCGAAAGTGATCCCCGCGAGGGCGATGGGGAGGGCGAGTGCGAGGAGAGTCCGTCCGAGCGTGAGCTTTCGAATCATGTGCGTCATCCTCCGAGGGGCCCGAATCTCGGGGCGCCAGCCGACCTGGGGCGTCCGGACGGGTTCCCCAACATAGTGGAACACGCGGAGGCCCACCAGCCATTCCCGGCTACGCGCCGGAGATCGCCTCGAACCGCCGCCACTCCTGGAGCTCCGCCTCGAAGCGGCGGCCGCGCCGCCTCAGGAACGCCTCGACGAGGAAGATCAGGGTCGCGAGGGCGACGACACCCACGAGCGACCCGACCGGAGAGTGCACCGGCCCGAAGGTGAATTTCCAGCCGAGGAGGACCGCGACGAAGACGGACTCCACGACGAGGAGGCGGTGTCCGAACTGCACGGCCCGCAGCTCCGCCTCGCACCGCCGGATCGACAGCTCGACGAAGCCCCGCGTCGTCTCCGCGTCGGGGCGCCAGAGCCCGCGACGGTTCCAGAGGGAAAAGCCGAGCGCCCACCCGGCGAAGACCCACGTCGCGACGGCCGCGGCCACCACGGCGGCGCGGCTCTCCCCCCGCGCGACGAGGACGGCGAAGGCGAGCATCGCCGCGGTGAGGAGGATCTCGACGAACGTGACGCAGACGAGCCGCCGGCTCTCGCGCCGCACGCGCGCCTGCGCCACCGAAAGGAGCGCGTCGAGGTCGCTCGCCTGACCTGCCCGCGCCCCCCCCGACCGCCACGCAGCCTGCATCTCCCCCAGCTCCCGATCGGCGATCATCGCGTCGCTCCGAGAATCTCGCGCAGCTTCTCCCGCGCCCTGTTGAGCCTCACGCCCACGTTGTTCTCGGTCAGCCCGAGCACCTCGGCGATCTCGGCGTGGGACATCTCCTCGAGGACCAGCGTGATCACCTGGCGGTACGGAAGCGCCAGCGCGCGGATCGCCGCGAGGAGGCGCTCCTTGAGGTCCGCGGCGAGGGCCGCCGACTCGGGGCCGGGGCGCAGGTCCACGGGCGGCGCCGCCCCCTCCAGGGAGTTCCCGCCCGGCTTCCGGCGGAGCGCGTGCGTGAGGCAACGGTTCTGCGCGATCCGGTAGACGAAGGTCTTCTCCGAGCAGTCTCCCCGGAACCTCGGGAGCGCCTGCCAGATCGCGAGCGCGATCTCTTGCACGAGGTCCTCGCGCCTGCCGGCGATCCTCTCGTAGCCGGAGGCGAGGCGGGAGATGGCCCCCCCGTGCTCGCGGAGCAGCCTCTGGTACCGGGCCTCGAGGAGACTTCTTTCGGCGGCACCCATCTCCGCGCTCCAGGGAAGCGTGACGGCGGGCGCCGCGGCGTGCGCGTCGATGGCAAGCACCTCCTGCCGGCGGCCCCGAGCGCCGGCCAGAGTACTTCGTCTCCACGGCGCCGGGATCCTTACGCGGGGCGGGGCCCCGTCGCGTCTGCTAGACTGTCCCTTCCCCCAGGCCCACCCCCAACTCAAAGGCGGATACTTAGACCCGATGACTATTCGACCCGATGGATCTCTCCGCAACGTCGCCATCATCGCCCACGTCGACCACGGCAAGACCACGCTCGTGGACGCGATGCTGTGGCAGAGCGGCACCTTCCGCGCCAACGAGGCCATCGTCGAGCGCGTGATGGACAGCAACCCCCTGGAGCGCGAGAAGGGGATCACGATCCTCGCGAAGAACACCTCGGTCGGCTACAAAGACGTCAAGATCAACATCGTCGACACCCCCGGCCACGCCGACTTCGGCGGTGAGGTCGAGCGCACCCTCACGATGGTGGACGGCGTCCTCCTCCTCGTGGACGCCTCGGAAGGGCCCCTCCCGCAGACGCGCTTCGTCGTGAAGAAGGCCCTCGAGGCGAAGCTCCCCTCCGTCGTCGTCATCAACAAGATAGACCGCAAGGACGCCCGCCCCGCCGAGGTCCTCGACGAGATCTACTCCCTCTACATCGACCTCGACGCGACCGAGGACCAGATCGACTTCCCCATCATCTACGCGAACGCGCGCGCCGGCACGGCCACCCTCAAGCTCGACGAGCCCGGGACGACCCTCGTCCCCCTCTTCGACGAGATCCTCAGGGCCATCCCGCCCCCGAAGCACGATATCGACGCCCCCCTCCAGATCCGCGTCGCGAACCTCGACTACGACGACTACGTCGGCCGCCTCGCCATCGGCCGCATCGTCCGCGGCACCGTGCACACCGGCGACAACGTCGCGGTTCTCGGCGCCGGCGGGAAGGTCGTCCGGACGAAGATCACGCGCCTCATGCTCACCGACGGATTGAAGCGCGTCGAGGTCGATCACGCCCAGGCGGGGGAGATCGCCATCCTCGCCGGCATCGAAACGCTCGAGATCGGCGACACGGTGGCCGACGCCGAGCGCCCCGAGGCGCTGGCCCGGATGGTCATCGACGAGCCGACGATGGCGATCATCATCTCGGTCAACACCTCCCCCTTCTCCGGGAAGGACGGTCGCTTCCTCACCGCCCGTCACCTGAAGGAAAGGCTCGAGAAGGAAGCGCTCCGAAACGTCGCCATCAAGCTCGAGATCGGCGGCTCCGACGCCTTCAAGGTCTCCGGGCGCGGCGAGCTGCAGCTCGCCATCCTCGTCGAGATGATGCGGCGCGAGGGGTACGAGATGGCCGTCGGCAAGCCCGAGGTCCTCTTCAAGGAGATCGGCGGCCAGAAGCACGAGCCGATGGAGCTGTTGCTGTTGGATGTCCCCGAGGATCACGTCGGCGTCGTCACGCAGAAGACGGCCCTCAGGAAGGGCCGGATGACCCACATGGTGAACCACGGCACGGGGCGCGTCCGGATGGAGTTCCGCATCCCTTCGCGCGGCCTCATCGGCTACCGCACCGAGTTCCTCACCGACACGCGCGGCACCGGCATCTTCAACCACATCTTCGATGGCTTCGAGCCGTGGCAGGGGGAGATCCCGCACCGGACCACCGGCACCCTCATCGCCGACCGCGGGGGGCGCGTGACCTCCTTCGCCGTCGAGAACCTCCAGGAGCGCGGGGAATTGTTCTTGAAGCCCGGCGAGATGGTCTACGAGGGGATGATCGTCGGCGAGCACGCCCGCGACAACGACCTCGACGTGAACATCACGAAAGAGAAGAAGCTCACGAACATGCGCGCTTCCTCCGCCGACGACGCGGCGCACATCATCCCGGCGCGGGTTCTCTCGCTCGAGCAGGCGCTGGAGTTCATCCGCGAGGATGAGCTGCTGGAAGTCACGCCGGGGTCGTTCAGGATGCGGAAGAAGATTCTCAAAGCCAACGAGAGGTGAGGGCGGGCGACTGCTGAACGAGCCATAGGTGGACGATGAAGAAAGCGGCGCTCTCTACGGTCGAAGACGATCTCTCCAAGTTTCTCCGGATGGCGGAGCGAGAGGAAGTGGTCATAACGCGGCACGGCAAGCCGGCCGGCGTTCTGATCGGTTTTCGCTCCGAGGACGACTGGTTCGACTACCGGCTCGAGAACGACCCGCGGTTTCTGAAGCGCATCGAGGCGGCGCGGCGAAGTCTCCGGGCCGGAAAGGGTGTGAGTCTCGAAAACGCGGGTCGCAAGTGAGGCCCTTCAGCCGATCCGCCTTCCGCATGCGGAACAAGGGCCTCAAGGCGAACGAGAGGTGAGGGTGAGCAGAATCTACCTCTGGCCTGAGCGGAACGACGAAGGACAGACCGTCTGGCTGGCGGAATGTGTCACGTTCAACCTGGTCTCCTCGCGTCCGACCTACGATGAAGTCGTCCTTGCCATGCTCAACCAGATTGCCGGCTATCTCCGCGTGGCCGAAGAAGGCGACCCTGCCGGACTCGTCCCGAGACCGAGCCCTGTCGGGAGATGCGTCTCGCTCTGGCTGAGGCACCTCGTCTCCCGCATCCTGCCGCGGAACAATTCCCCGGTTTACAAGCTCGACCGCCCGACTCTGGCCCCGGCTTGACGGGAGATGAGCCCTCAGGCTTGATCGCGCCGAGTGGTCTCAGCCGGGAAGAGTTGGGTGGTCCGGCCGTCAGGAGCGATGCTTCCAGTAGCCTGGACGCCGTTTCAGGTGGGCGACGGCGAGAATCACGATCTCCACTTCGCCGAGGCGGTATACAAGCTGGTAGGGAAACCGACGTATCAGAGTCCGGCGCGTGCGGGGGTCCTTGAAGGCCGGACTTCCGGCTTCCGGTTGCCGCTGGATGAGACGCACAGTGTCCGCGGTCGCGTCCAAGAACTCGGCGCCGAGGCCGCGGCGTCTCGTCTCGTACCAGGTGACGGCAGCGCGAAACTCTTCGCTTGCCGGTCCGCTGAACCGAACGGGAAGCGTCACCTCCCGAGGATCTCTCTCTCGATCCGCCGCTTGACGTCGTCCCAGGGTTCAAGCGTCGCGGTTCCGGCTTCGATCGCGGCGATCCGTCGCTCGATCTCCACTGACCAGGCCGCTTCTGCGTCGGGGTCGCTCGGTCCGTCGAGGCTGGCGAGCAACTCTGCGGCGAGTTCAGCACGAGAATCCTCGTCGAGTCGGAGCGCGTCAGCAAGTACCATCTCGGTAGGTTTTGTCATGCGCATGATCCTAGACCGAAACACGCCGCCCAACAAGAGAGTGAAAGCGAAAGTGCGAGGATCGCGGTACACTCTCCGTTCAGACTAGCAAGGGCGTAGACTGGAGGTCCTCGATGATCTTCCAGCCACTCGACACCGTCGTCCTCGAACGTGATCTCCCGGAGCACGGCTTGAAGCGAGGCGACCTGAGGCCCATCAGCCGATCCGCGTAGCCAAGGTGAACGTGAGCACCCCTCGCCGCAACCTCCAGTCGTTCCTCGGGACGATGGCGGAGTGCGGGGATCGGGGTGGGTTCGTGCGGGCGGGGGTGCGGAGGCACTCGAAGAGCTACGCCGACGTCCTGCGGCACGCGGGGGGAATTCGGGCCGTCGGGCTCGGTCCGGGGGATCGCGTCCTCCTCCTTCTCGAGGACGGGCCTTCGTGGGTTGCGGCTTTCGCGGCGTGCCTCGCCGCGGGGGCGGTGGTCGTTCCGCTGGATCGGTCGTCTTCGGCGGAGTTCGTGGGGGCTGTGGCGCGGCGGTGCGGGGCGCGCATCCTCTTATATGACGGGAGCGCGGGGGCGCCTCCCGCTCTTCCCGGGGTTCTTGCGGTGGACGTCGAGGCTGCGGCTCCGGCCTCCTCTCTCGGATCTATTGCCGATCCTTCACCTTCCGATCTCGCGGAGATCGTCTTCACTTCGGGGACGACGGCGGAGCCGCGCGGCGTGATGATCACGCACGCGAACATCCTCACGGCTCTCGCGGGGATCGAGAAGGGAATCGTCTCGCGGCGGCGGCTGTGGTCTCCCTTCTCGCCGATTCCGTTCGTCTCTCTGGTGCCTTTGAGCCACCTCTTCGGGCAGGCGCTCGGGCTCTTCATCCCTTCGATTCTCGGGGCGCGGGTTGTGTACTGCGGGTCGCGGCCGCCGGGGGCGCTGCTCGCTCTGGCGAAGCGGGAGAAGGCCTGGGTGCTCGTCTCGGTGCCGCGGCATCTGGCGGGTCTTCGGGCTTACCTCGAGAAGCGCGTGCGGCGTCGTGCGGGGGCTCTTCCTCGCGCCTGGTGGCGGCGCGCGTGGCGCGCGCGCGCCTTGTGGCGGGAGCATGGGTGGCGGCTTCGGGCTCTCGTCGTCGGGGGGGCTCGGCTGGATCCGGATCTGGAGCGCGCGTTCAAGGATCTGGGGTATCTGGTCGTGCAGGGGTATGGGCTCACGGAGACGGCGCCCATCATCTCGGTGTCGAATCCGTTCGATGATCGGGTGGGGATCCTGGGTCGGCCGACGAGGTCTCAGGAAGTACGGATTGGGTTTGATGGCGAGATTCTCGTGCGCGGGGGGAATGTCACTCCGGGTTACTTTGAAGACTCTGCGGCGACTTCGGCGGCGTTCGAGTCGGGGTGGTTTCGGACCGGGGATCTGGGGGCGCTCGAGGCGGATGGGTCGCTGCGGTTCGTCGGGAGGAAGAAGGACGTCATCGTCACGGGGGAGGGGCAGAACGTTTTTCCCGAAGAAGTCGAGGAGGTTTTGCGGCGGCAGGTGGGGATTCTTGATGCTTGCGTCGTGGCGGTTTCGGGGGGGAAGGGGGAGGAGGTTCATGCGGCGGTGATTCCTGCTCCGGGGGGGGATGTGGGTTTGGCGGTGGCGGGGGCGAATGAGGTTCTGGCGGCGCATCAGCGGGTGCGGGGGTGGTCGGTTTGGGGGGATTTGGATTTTCCGCGGACGGCTACGGGGAAGGTGTTGCGGCGGGAGGTTGTGGCGGCGGTGCGGCCGGGTGGTTCGTCAGGGACTTCGCCAGTTGGTGCGGGGCCGATCGATCTTCTGCGCGAGCTCGCGGGGTCGGCGGCGCGGACGGACCAGCGACTGGGGGCGGAGCTTGGGCTTTCTTCGATTGACGTCGCGGAGCTAGCCGCATCAATCGAGGAGCGATACCAAGTCGAGCTCGATCCGTCAAAGATTCACGAGGACGCGTCGCTGGATCAGCTTCTGGCGGATGCGCGGTCGGCGGCGGTGCATGACGAGCACTGGGTAATGCCTCGGTGGGCGCGGGGCCGAGCGGCGGGCTTGGTACGCGGCTTCATTCAGACGCTCGTCGTCTTCCCTCTCCTGAGGCTCTTTGTGCGGCTTGAAGTTCGTGGACGCGATCGGCTCGCGGATCTAGAGGCCCCTTTTCTCCTCGCCGCGAACCACGCGAGTCATCTCGATGTCCCGGTACTCCTCATGGCTCTTCCTCGAAGACTGCGCCGGCGGGTTGCGGTGGCGATGCAGCCGGAGTACTTCGAGGAGTACCTCACTGGGAAAGGCGCCTTTCTCCGGCGCCTTGGGCAGGGGTGGGGGTATAACCTGCTCAGCCTAGTGTTTCACACGTTCCCGTTTCCAAGGAGCGCCGCGTTCCGTGTGGCCCGCGACTACGCCGGCGATCTAGCCGACAACGGTTGGGCGATCGTCGTCTTCCCCGAAGGTGAGTTGAGTCGTGACGGCGCCATACGTGAGTTCCGCCCGGGCGTCGGCGTCCTCGCGCAGGACTTGGGCCTCCTTGTGGTCCCCGTGCGCGTCGGCGGTCTTTTCAAAGTGCTTCCGCGCGGCACCCATTTCCCACACGGGTTCCGGCTTCCAGTGAGCGTGGCTTGGGGCGAGCCCATAAGGAGGATGGAGGGGGAGAAGGCGAACGCAGTTACCAAACGGGTGGAGGGAGCCGTGAATGGCCTGTGACCGGAGCAGACGCCTCCCCCACACTCGCAGTACAATTGGAGTAGGTGATTGAGGATGAGCTCGATGAGACCCACATGGGTGGCCTACGCGATCGCCACGGCAGTTCTCCTTGGTTCATTCACGGCGGCGTACGTCCTCCCGGTGTCCGAGACATTCAGGGGAGTTCTCAGCGTTCCTGGGGTCGGCGCGCTGGTCGCTGCCCTATATCAACTACTTCGCGATAGCACCGCACACGAGCGAGCGCTTGAACTCCAGGAGGCCAATCAGGCATTCACGTTGGGTGTGTCATCTCACATGGCCAATGTCGCCTTCGACAAACACGCTGCGTTCGCCGAGGAGTACATGTCGTGTGTCACCGCCCGATTACCCGAGCTTTTTCAGGCGGGCCCAACTGTCACCGCTATGGGAATCGCAGACGACCTACAAAGCATCCGCGCCAAACACTCCGCCTGGCTTGACGAGGAGCTCGAGAATCGATTGCTTCCGTTCGAGCGGGCATTGCGTCGCCTCGGAGCCGACGCCGGGACGGCAGCATCAATGACCGGTGATGCCCGCCGAGCTTTCTACGTCAATCGCATGTGGGAATCTGTTGAAATCCACACCTGTCCAAGATCGGTTTGAGGAATCCCCCGGATGCGGCATCATCTCGTCTGACGAGGACGATAGTGATGACACCGCAACCCGGAGGACGGCCCTATGGTACGCGTGGCGAGCCTGTTCAGCCAGACCCTGTCTCT
>JACPZX010000024.1 GCA_016195325.1 Acidobacteriota bacterium | reverse complement strand
GCGCGAGCTGGCGAGCGACAGGCTGCGAGATGACGTGGCGATACTTGCCGCCGAGGGGAGGCGCACCCAGGCGGGGTCCTGAGCGCAGCCGACCCCGCGGAGCAAGTCGACCCGCGCCCCGTCGCGGTCGAAACGGCGGGCGGGGTTCTGTTAGAATGACGGCCGTCCGGAGATGCGGCGGGGGTGTCGGCGGTGGATCGGGCCGCGGGCGGATCGAGAGGTCGCGGTTTCGATGGTGGACATTCACAGCCACATCCTCCCCGGGATCGACGACGGGGCGAAGACCCTCGACGATTCGATCGCGCTGTGCCGCATCGCGGCCGAGGACGGGATCGAGACGATCGTCACGACCCCGCACCTGATGGAGTTCAAGTATCCCAACACGAGGGAGACCATCGAGGGGCCGTTCGAGCTGCTGAGGCGCGCCGTCGAAGCGGAGCGCATCCCGCTCCGGCTGGTGCGCGGATCCGAGGTGCACGTCGCCGCCGATCTGGTGGTCCGGCTGAGGGACGGCGATCTGATGACCTACGACGACAACCGCAAGTACATGCTCCTGGAGTTCCCGTTCCAGGACGTCGTGAGCGGCACCGAGGAGGTCGTCTACCGCCTGAAGCTCGCGGGGGTCACGCCCGTCCTCGCGCATCCCGAGCGGATCGGCTTCTTCATGAAGAACCTCTCGCGCCTCGAGACGCTGGTCCGGCTCGGCGCGCTGGCTCAGGTCACCGGGGGGAGCCTCCTCGGGACGTTCGGCGAGAGATCCGAGAGGGCCGCGTGGCGGATGGTCGAGCGCGGGCTCGTCCACGCGGTCGCCTCCGACGCGCACGACGCACGGCACCGCCGCCCGGAGATGCGGGCGGCCACCGAGCTCCTCGCGAGCCGCGCGGGGGAGGAGACGGCCCGGCGGATGGCGCACGAGGTTCCGCGGGCAATCATCGAGGGGGCGGACGTGGACGTTCCCGAGCCCGTCCCTGCGCCGGGCGGGTTCATGGGGCGGGTGAGCCGGTTCTTCGCGAGGAGCTGACGTGACGGGGGAGACGTACCAGCTGGTCTACAGGGTGGGCGAGGAGGAGAGGAGCCTCGTCCTGGATCGCGGCGAGACCGTCATGGGCCGCGGCCCGGAGTGCCAGCTCCAGCTCACCGACTACGGGATCTCGAGGCAGCACGCGAAGGTCACGAGCGACGGAGACGATTTCGTCTGCATCGATCTCAACAGCCGCAACGGCACGCGCGTCAACGGCGCGAGGATCACGCAGGTCGTGCTCGCCGACGGCGACGAGATCACCCTGGGCAAGTACCCGCTCCACTTCCGGCGCCAGCTCAGCGAGAAGGTCGTCGTCAGCGAGGGGCGGCCCATCACCGAGGGGGGGGCGACCGTCATCCGATCGGTCACCGAGCTCCAGAACCTGATGCCCGGCCTCCTCGGCGCGGGGACCGCCGCGCCGCCGAAGCCCGGGGCCCCGGCCCCCGGCGCGCGCGACGCCGCCGCGCTCGAGAAGAGCAACCGCATCCTCCTCGCCCTCGGCCAGCTCGCCAGGGATCTGATCACCACGCAGAGCCAGGAGGATCTCCTCGAGAAGATCATGACGCTGATCTTCGAGCACATCCCGGCGGAGCGCGGCTTTCTCATGCTCGTCGAGGATCAGGGGCGCGATCTCGTCACGAAGATCGTGAAGTACCGCGACGAGAAGGCGGCGGGAAAGCAGGGGGTCACCGTCAGCCGCACCCTCGTCGACAAGGTCCTGAACGACAAGGTCGCCATCTACTCGCTCGACGCCGGGCAGGAGTTCGCCGGGAAGGAGAGCATCGCGGCGGCGAAGATCCGATCGTTCATGTGCGCGCCGCTGTGGAACCAGAACCGCGTCATCGGGCTCGTGCAGCTCGATTCGAGCAACCTCAGCCAGTTCAGCCCGACCGAGCTCGACCTCCTGTCCGCCATCGCGAACTACGCGGCGGTCGGCATCGAGCAGGCGCGCCTCAACCGGCGGATCCACGAGGAGCAGAAGGCCAAGTCGAAGCTCGAGCGCTACCACTCCGCGGCGGTCATCCAGCGCATCCTCTCCACCGGCGACTCGTCCACGGCGGGGGTCACGCTCGACATCCAGGAGGTCGACTGCTCGATCCTCTTCGCCGACGTCGTGGGCTTCACGTCGATGAGCGAGCACATGGAGCCGAGGCAGGTCGCCCTCGTGCTGAACGACTTCTTCTCGAGGATGACCGACATCATCTTCCAATACGAGGGGACGCTCGACAAGTACATCGGCGACGAGATCATGGCGATCTTCGGCGCGCCGATCCCCTACGGCGACCACGCGACGCGCGCCATCAAGGCGGCGCAGGCGATGCGCCGGGCGCAGGACGAGGCGAACCGCTCGCGCGTCCCCGAGGCCCGCATCGCCTTCCGCGCGGGGATCAACTCGGGGCACGTCGTGGCCGGCGACATCGGCTCGATCAAGCGCATGGAGTACACGGTCCTCGGCAACGCCGTGAACCTGGCCTCCCGCCTCGTGAAGGCGACCCCCGACTCCGGGAAGATCATCATCGGCCAGCCGACGTACGAGCTGGTGAAGGACCACTTCAACATCGCGGGCCTCGGCAGCGTCCGGCTGAAGGGTCTTCGCGAGGAGATGCCGATCTATGAGGTTCTCGACTAGCTCCCGCGCCGCGCTCGCGGCCGCGCTCCTTCTCCCGCTCGCGCTCGCGAGCGGCGGGTGCGTCTCGGCGGACAAGAAGATCCGCGCGGCGAAGCGCAGCGACTCGCACATCGCCCTCGCGCAGAAGCTGATGGGGGACAATCGCCTGCCCGAGGCGCTCAACCAGGCCGATCTCGCGATCCAGGAGGCGAAGAAGAACCCCGAGGCGTGGATGACGCGCGGCGAGGTGGAGTTCATGCGCTCCGAGTACGACAAGGCGATCGAGGACTTCACCGCCGCGATCGATCGGCGCCCGCAGTTCACCGAGGCGCGATCATGGCGGGCCTGGGCGTACGTCGAGAAGGGGAACTTCCCGGCCGCCGAGGCCGACTACCGGGAGGGTCTCACCGACCGGACGTACTTCACCCCCGAAAAGCTGCACATGAACCTCGGCCTGCTGCTCCTCAGGATGGGGCGCGAGTCGGAGGGGCTCGCCGAGCTGAAGGAATCGGTGGCGTCGAACCCCGCCTACTCCCGCGGAAACTACGAGCTGGGAAAGGTCCTCGAGCGGAACGGAGATCTCAGGGGAGCGCTCGCCGCCTACGAGTCGGCCCTCGGCGGCATGAAGGACTCCGCGGATCTCAACCTTCGATTCGCGATCGCGCTCGAGAGGAACGGGGACGGCGGGCGCGCCCGGGAGCATTTCAAGCGCGTGATCGAGCTGAGCCCGAACGGGCCCGAGGCGCCAACGGCCCGCGACCACCTCAAGCGGCTCGAAGCCTCCTCCTGACGGATCGATCTCCGAAGGTGGGCATCCTCGATCGATTCAAGAACGGTCTCGCGCGCACCCGCGACGGGATCGCGCAGCGCCTCTCGGGCCTCTTCGCGCCGGGCGCCGCCACGGCCGACGCCGCCGCGACGGGCGCTCTCGAGGGGCTGGAGGAGACGCTCCTGGCCGCGGACGTCGGCGTGAAAGCCGCCGGCGAGATCAGCGCGGGCGTCCGGAGGCGGCTCCGGGAGTCGCGGTCGTTCGACCTCGAGTCCCTCAGGCGCGCCCTCGCGGACGAGATCCGCGCGCTCGAGGTTCCCGCCCCGGCGACGACGGAGGCGGCGCCGAAGCCGCGCGTCGTCTTCCTCATCGGCGTGAACGGCGGCGGCAAGACGACGACCACCGCGAAGCTCGCGCACATCTATGCGTCGCGCGGCGAGAAGGGGCTCATCGCCGCCGCCGACACCTTCCGCGCCGCGGCGATCGGGCAGATCGAGGCGTGGGCCCGGCGCGTGGGAGTCGATCTCGTCCGTCACGCCGACGGCGCCGATCCGGGCGCGGTCGTCTTCGACGCGTTGCGGGCGGCGAAGGCCCGCGGGAGCGATTTCGTCATCGTCGACACCGCCGGCCGCCTTCACACGAGGGCGCCGCTCATGAAGGAGCTCGAGAAGCTCTTCCGCATCGCCGCGCGCGAGGTCGAGGGGGCGCCCCACGAGTCGCTCCTCGTCGTCGACGCGACGACGGGGCAGAACGGCCTCATCCAGGCGCGGGAGTTCCTGAAGGCGGGCCGCATCACCGGGCTCGTCCTGACCAAGCTCGACGGCACGGCCCGGGGAGGGATCGCCATCGGCATCGGCCGATCGCTCGGGATCCCCCTCAAGTACGTCGGGGTCGGCGAGGCGATGGAGGACCTTCTCCCCTTTTCGATCGACGACTATCTCGCCGGCATCCTCGGCCTTTCCGACGACGCGCCCTCCGGCGCCGGCGGAGCTCCCCCGGGGCCCCGGTGACGATCGCGGCGGGCGCGGACGAGCGGATCATGAAGGTGTGCCTCCGCGCGGCGCGGCGCGGCCGCGCGCGCGTCCACCCCAACCCCCTCGTCGGCGCGGCCGTCGTGAAGCGCGGCCGCGTCGTCGCGGTGGGACACCACGCCCGCTTCGGGGGCGAGCACGCCGAGGTCGTCGCGCTGCGGCGCGCCGGAAAGCAGGCGTCGGGGGCGACGCTCTACGTGACGCTCGAGCCGTGCGCGCACCACGGGAAGACGCCCCCCTGTGTGGACGCGATCCTGAGAGCCGGGGTGGCGCGCGTCGTCGCCGCGATGCGCGACCCGCACCCGCTCGTGGACGGCCGCGGGTTCCGCGCCCTCAGGCGCGCCGGCGTGCGCGTCGACGTCGGGACGCTTCGCGCGCCGGCGGAGGAGCTCAACGCGGCCTACACCACCGTGGTCCTCGAGGGACGCCCGTTCGTGACCCTGAAGGTCGGGATGACTCTCGACGGGAAGATCGCGACCGCTCGCGGCGAGTCCCGCTACATCACCTCCCCCGCGTCGCGACGGGCGGCGCACCGGATGCGCGGCCAGCACGACGCCGTCCTGGTGGGCGCGGGCACCGCCCGTGCCGACGATCCGCGCCTGACCGCGAGAGGGGTGAGGGGCCCGGGACGCCAGCCCGCGCGCGTGGTCCTCGACACGCGCCTGACGCTCTCGCCGCGATCCCGCCTCCTGACCACGCGGGGCGGGCGCGTGCTCGTGTACACGGCCTCGGCCTCCTCCCGGGGTCGCGCGCGTCTCGAGAGGGCCGGAGCGACGGTGATGAGGGTCGGCCGCGGCAGGTCGGGAGGGGTGGACCTCGGGTCCGTCCTCTCGGATCTGACGGCGAGAGGGGTCGGCTCGCTCCTGGTCGAGGGAGGCGGGGACGTGGCGTGGTCGTTCCTGCACGCGGGGGCGGTCGATCGCGTCGTCCTGTTCGTGGCGCCGAAGATCCTCGGCGGCAGGGACGCCGTGCCGGCCGTGGCGGGGCGGGGCGCCGCGCGGCTCGCGGACGCCATCCACCTGAACGAGATGAGGATCCGGAGGCTCGCGGGCGATATCGTCATCACGGGAAGGCCGGGTGCCGTCCGCTGACCAGTTGCGGCTCTCCGAGGGGTGCGCCATCATGTTCACAGGGATCATCGAGGAACTCGGGCGGATCGAGAGGATCATCCGGCGGCGCGGGACGCTCACGCTCCGCGTCACGCGCCCGCGCGGCCGGGAAGGTCTCTCGATCGGGGAGAGCATCGCCGTCGACGGCGTATGCCTGACCGTGACGGCGCACGGTCCCGGCTGGTTCGAATCGGAGCTCAGCCAGGAGACGTGCCGCCGGAGCACCTTCGCCGCGGCGCGCGAAGGGGCGGCGGTCAACCTGGAGCGGCCGCTCGCGGCGTCGGGGCGCTTCGGGGGACACATCGTGCAGGGACACGTGGACGCGACGGGCACCGTCGCCGGCTTGAGGCGCCTCGCGGCGTTCGTCGAGATGCGCTTCGCGCACCCGGCCTCGATGAAGGGGTTTCTCGTCGAGAAGGGATCCGTCGCGGTGAACGGTGTGAGCCTGACCGTCTCCGGCGTGCGGCGCGGATCGTTCACCTCCGCGCTGATCCCTCACACGCTCCAGGCGACGAACCTCGGCGGGCTGAAGGCAGGAGATGAGGTCAACCTCGAGGCCGACGTCCTCGCGAAGTACGTGCGCGCGGCACTCGGCCGTTAGAGAGAGGCATCGCATGAAGAGGACAGAAGACGGCGGAAAGGCCCCGCTCGCGGAGGTCGTCCGGACGCCGCGGGGGAAGCCGGGCCGGCGGGGCGGGCGCTTCGCGTCCATCGAGGAGGCGGTCGCCGACATGGCCGCCGGGAAGATGATCATCGTGGTGGACGACGAGGATCGCGAGAACGAAGGGGACCTCACCGTCGCCGCCGAGAAGATCACCGCCGAGCAGATCAATTTCATGGCGAGGCATGGCCGCGGGCTCATCTGCCTGCCGATGACCGACGAGAGGCTGGGAGAGCTCGAGATCCCGCTGATGGTCGAGAAGAACACGACTCCCTACGGCACGGCCTTCTGCGTCGCCGTCGACGCGAAGGACGGGATCACCACGGGGATCTCGGCCGCCGACAGGGCGAGGACGATCCAGGTCTGCATGGACCCGTCGTCGAGGCCCGCCGATCTCGCGCGGCCGGGGCACATCTTCCCGCTGATGGCGGCGCGCGGGGGCGTCCTCAAGCGCGCGGGGCAGACCGAGGCGGCCGTCGATCTCTGCCGCATGGCCGGGCTGAAGCCCGCCGGCGTCATCTGCGAGATCATGCGCGAGGACGGGACGATGGCCCGCGTCCCCGAGCTGACGGCGTTCGCGAAGCGGCACCGCCTCAAGGTGATCACGATCGCCAGCCTCATCCAGTACCGCCTCCAGAAGGAGCGGCTCGTGAGGCGCATCGCGCAGACGCAGCTCCCGACGGTGCACGCCCCCTTCCGGCTCATCGCGTTCCGGAGCGACCTCGAGGAGAAGACGCACCTCGCTCTCGTCCTCGGCGAGCCGAAGCCCGACCAGCCGACGCTCGTCCGCGTCCACTCGGAGTGCCTCACCGGCGACGTCTTCGGCTCGCAGCGCTGCGACTGCGGCCGGCAGCTCAGCCGCGCGATGGAGATCATCGCGGCGGAGGGGCACGGCGTCGTCGTCTACCTGAGGCAGGAGGGGCGCGGCATCGGGCTCGAGAACAAGCTGCGCGCCTACGAACTGCAGGACCAGGGGAAGGACACGGTCGAGGCCAACGAGTCTCTGGGGTTCAAGGCGGTTCACCGGGACTACGGGATCGGCGCGCAGATTCTCTGCGATCTCGGCGTGAACCGCATCCGGCTCATGACGAACAACCCCAAGAAGTTCATCGGCCTCCGCGGCTTCGGCATCGAGGTCGTCGAGCGCGTGCCCCTCGAGATCCCGTCGACGGCGCACATCACCGAGAAATACCTCAAGGCCAAGAAGGAAAAGCTCGGCCACCTCCTCTCGTCCGTCTGATGGGGCGCGTCAGGGCTTCCGGGCCGCTCCTCGCCGCGTGCGCCGTCTGCGCGGCGCTCACTCTCGCAGGGTGCGAGAAGCCACCGACGCCCGAGCTGGAGGCGACCCGCGATGCGGTGGACGGCGCCGTGCGGGCCTCCGCCGGGAAGTGGGCCGTGGCGGAGACGGAGAGCGCGAAGGAGATCTTCGCGGGAGCGGGGCGGGAGATCGAGCGGCAGGACGCCCGGTTCGGGCCCGCCCGCGACTACTCTCGCGCGAGAACGCTGCTCGCCGCGGCGCGCGATGACGGCGAGGCGGCCCATGCCTCCGCCGACCGGGAGCGCGAGGCGGCGGAGGCCGAGGCCAAAGACGCCGTGCGGCGCGCCCGAACGCTGCTCGACGGCGCGCGGGCCGCGATCCGGATTGCGCCGTCGCCGAGGGACGGGAGGGCCGAGCTCGAGAGGCTCAAGGACGAGCTGCACGACGTCGACCTGGCGCTTCCCGACGTGGATCGCATGATCGCCGTGGGAGATTTTCTCGAGGCGGCGCGGAAGGGGCACGAGCTCGGGTCGCGCGTCGAGGCGGCGGTCTCGCGCTTCTTCGGCAAGATCGATCGCGGCGCGGCGCGCGCGCCGTGCTCCGGGGCTCCCGAGGGGGTATCCTGTGAGCGGGAGGTCGTCACATGAAAGAGGAGTTCCTGAGGCGCACCCCGATCTTCGCGACCCTCGACGACGAGGAGCTCTCCCAGGTGCTCCTCATCGGGCGCGTGGTGGACTTCGAGCCCGACAGGGCGATTTTCGCGGAGGGGGACGCGGGAGCGGCGTTCTACCTGGTCGAGAAGGGGGCGGTCCGCATCAGCAAGATGACGCCGCTCGGCGAGGAGGCCCTGGCGATCCTCAGGGAGGGGGCCTTCTTCGGAGAGATGGCCCTCCTCGACGACACGCCGAGATCGGCGCACGCTTTCCCGCACGAGGGAAGCGCCCGCCTCATCGAGTTCCGGATCCGCGAGCTGAGGGAGCTGATGGAGAAGGACACCGCGCTCGCGTGCAAGATGCTCTGGGCGCTGTGCCGCACCCTGGCGGCCCGGCTCCGGGACACCAATGACCGGTTCCAGAGCCTCTTCATCATGACCTCGTCGTTCCAGTAGGCCTTCGGCCCGCCTCACCTCCCGCAAGTCTCGCTCGCCAAAGACCTTACCCTTGACGGGTCGCGACGGGCGGGTATAATCAAAAATTCCGTAACCTGCGCGAAGCCAGCGGGCTCCGCCGGGGGTGCGTGTCTCCCATCGAACCTCGTCGGGAATCATCGATGCTCGAAGGCCTCACACAGCGTTTCCAGGGCGTTCTCAAGACCCTCCGCGGGCATGGCCGTCTCACCGAGGCGAACATGCAGGACGGGCTCCGGGAGATCCGGCTCGCCCTCCTCGAGGCGGACGTCCACGTGAAGGTGGCCCGCGAGTTCATCGATCGCGTGCGGACGAAGGCCCTCGGAGCCGAGGTCCTCCAGAGCCTCAGCCCCGACCAGCACCTGATCAAGATCCTGAACGAGGAGCTGACCAGCCTCCTCGGCGAGGGGGCGACGAGCCTCAAGGTGTCTGGGAACCCCCCCAACGTCATCCTCATGGCAGGCCTCCAGGGCTCCGGCAAGACGTCGACCGCGGCGAAGCTCGCCCTCCATCTCAAGAAGCAGGGGCACGCCCCGCTCCTCGTCCCGGCCGACACTTACCGCCCCGCCGCGATCGAGCAGCTCCGGACGCTCGCGAAGAAGATCGGCGTGCACTGCCTCGAGGTGGACGCGGCGTCGGATCCCCGCGACATCGCGCGCGAGGGCGCGCGCTACGCGAAGACGACCGGATACGATCCCGTCATCGTCGACACCGCCGGCCGCCTCCACATCGACGACGGGATGATGGCGGAGATCCAGGCGATCGCCGGGATCCTGAACCCGCGGGAGATCCTGTACGTGGCCGACTCGATGACCGGTCAGGACGCGGTCAGCTCCGCCGCGGCCTTCGCCGCCGCGCTGCCGCTGACGGGGGTGGTGCTCACGAAGCTGGACGGCGACGCGCGCGGAGGGGCCGCGCTCTCCATCAAGGCGGTCACCGGCATCCCGATCAAGTTTGCGGGAACGGGTGAAAAGGTGGAGGATCTCGAGGTCTTCCACCCCGAGCGCATGGCGTCGCGCATCGTCGGAATGGGAGACGTGCTCTCGCTGATCGAGAAGGTCGAGGCGGTGGTGGATCGCGACGAGGCGGAACAGTCCGCGCGATCGATGGCCGCGGGGGACTTCAGCCTCGAAGACCTCAGGGATCAGCTCCGGAAAATGAAGAAGCTCGGGCCGCTCTCGTCCCTTCTCGGCATGCTGCCGGGGGCTCCTTCGCTCGGCGACATGCCGGTGGACGACGGCGCCATGAACGAGACGCAGGCGATCCTCGACTCGATGACGATCCCCGAGCGGCGGCGGCCCGACATCATCGACGGCAGCCGCCGGAAGCGGATCGCCCGGGGCTCCGGGACGTCGGTGCAGGCGGTCAACCGGCTGCTCCGGCAGTACGGTCAGATGAGGAAGATGATGAAGCAGGCGGTCCGGCAGGCCTCCCGAAAGGGAGCCCGCAAGGGCGGCTTTCCATTCGGATTTCGCTGAAAGCGCGTCGCGGGCCGAAGCGGCCCGCGGGCGCGTCGCATCAAGGCAACGTCGAGACAGGAGGACATGGTGCTCAGAATCAGGCTGGCCCGGATGGGATCGACCCACCGGCCCTTCTACCGTTTCGTGGTCAACGACTCGACCCGGCGCCCGAAGGCGCGGAACGTCGACATGATCGGATTCTTCGATCCGATGAGGAAGCCGAAGCTCCTGAAGCTCGACGTGGCGAGGGCCGAGGAGTGGATCAGGAAGGGCGCCGTCGCGAGCGATCGCGTCGCCTCCTTCATCAAGCAGGCGAAGGGTCCGGCGAAACCGAAGACCGCCTGACCCGAGCGGAGACGCGCCATGAAGGAACTGCTCGAGTTGATCGCGAGAGCGCTGGTGGACAAGCCGGAAGAGGTGGTGGTCTCGGAGGTGGTCGGTGAGCAGACGACGGTCCTCGAGCTGAGGGTCGCTCCCGACGATCTCGGGAAGGTGATCGGCCGGCAGGGGCGGACCGCGCGGTCGATCCGCACGATTCTCGGAGCGGCGGGGATGAAGCTCCGCAGGCACTTCGTCCTCGAGATCCTGGAGTGACGCGGGAGATCGTTTGAGCGCGGAGACGGTCCTTCTGGCGGAGATCGATCGCGCGCGCGGGCTCCGCGGCGAGGTGGTGGTGACGCTGCACGCGGACGACCCGTCGCGGCTCGACGACGTGACGAGCGTCGAGATCGTCGAGCGCTCGGGCCTGAGGCGCGAGGCGCGGCTCGAGGGGTGGAAGCACCTCGGCGCGCGGGCGGTGATCAAGCTCACGGGCGTCGACACGGTCGAGGCCGCGCGGGCGCTCGCGGGAGCCGAGATTCGCGTCACGCGCGACGACAGCCCGCGGGAAGCTCCGCCGGGCCGCTACTTCGTATGGCAGCTCGAGGGATTGACGATCGTGGACCGCGCGGGGAAGGTGCTCGGAAAGGTCGTCCGGGTGCTCAACCCCGCGGGGCAGACCCTCCTCGAGGTTCGGAGCGATCGCGGCGAGTTCCTGATCCCCGCGGTCCCCGAGCTGTGCCGGGAGGTGGATGTGGCCGCCGGGAGGATCGTGGTCGAGCTTCCCGAAGGCCTCGTGGACCTGAATGCAGTTTGACGTCGTCGCGCTCTTTCCGGAGATCGTGGAGGCTTCGGCGGGCCAGGGGGTCGTGGCCCGGGCGAGGCGGGACGGGCTCATCACGCTGAGGCTGCACGATCTGCGACCCTTCGGGGAGGGGGCGCACCGGCGGGTGGACGATGACCCCTTCGGCGGCGGCCCGGGGATGGTGATGAAGCCCGAGCCGATCTTCGCGGCGGTGGAGGACGTGCGGCGGCGTTTCCCGTGCGAGCGGGAGCGGACGGTTCTGCTCGGGCCCCAGGGACGGGTGCTGAGCCACGCCGAGGCCCTTCGACTCAGCCGTTACGATAGGCTGACGCTGATCTGCGGCCGGTACGAGGGGGTGGACGAGCGGGTGAAGGAGCATCTGGTGGACGAGGAGCTGAGCATCGGCGACTACGTGCTGAGCGGCGGCGAGCCGGCGGCGGCGGTGGTCGTCGACGTGATCGCGCGGCTCGTCCCCGGCGTCGTCGGCAACGCCGAATCGGTGCTCGCCGATTCCTTCGCCCTGGGGGTCTTCAGCGCGCCGCAGTACACGCGGCCGGCGGAATTCCGGGGGATGAAGGTGCCGGAGGTGCTGATGTCCGGCGATCATGCCCGGGTGGACGAGTGGCGGCGCCTCATGTCGCTGCGCAACACGGACCGGCGCCGACCGGATCTCGTGGAGACGGAAGGTGAGAGCGGAGCCGGAGGCGGGCCCCAGAAGGGGCGCGGCCCATCCGGCGGAGCAGGAGAGGGATGATGGACCCGATCGCGTTGATTGAAGCCCGAGAGAAACGAAACGATCTGCCCGAGTTCCGCACCGGCGACACGATCAAGGTGTCGGTGAAGGTGAAGGAAGGCGAGAAGGAGCGCATCCAGGTCTTCCAGGGAGTCGTCATCTCCCTGCGCCGGGGCAGCCTCCGCTCGACGTTCACCGTCCGCAAGGTGACGGACGGCATCGGCGTGGAGAGGATCTTCCCGATGAACTCGCCGACCATCGGCAAGGTGGAGCTCGTCCAGCGCGGCAAGACGCGCCGCGCGCGCCTCTACTACCTGCGCGAGCGCAAGGGGAAGGCGGCCCGGCTCAAGCGGGACGAGACGCGGACCAAGGTCGAGGCCTGACAGGGTTGCCCCCGACCTGGCGCTTCGAGGACGAGGCGTACGCCGAGGGGCGCGTGTGCGTGGCGGGCGTCGACGAGGTCGGGCGGGGGTGTCTCGCCGGGCCGGTCGTCGCCGCGGCGGTGATCCTCGATCGCCGCGCCGACGTGCGCGGCGTCGACGACAGCAAGCTCCTGACCGCGTCGCGGCGGACGGAGGCGGCGAGGCGCATCCTGGGCGGCGTCGTCGCGGTGGGTCTCGGGGCGGCGAGCGCCGACGAGGTGGATCGCGTCAACATCCGGCAGGCCACGCTTCGAGCCATGAGAAGGGCCGTGGACGCGCTGCCCGTCGCCGCGGATCACATCCTCCTCGATGCGGCGCTCCTTCCGGATCTCGCCACGCCGCAAGTGAGCCTCATCAAGGGGGATCGGAAGAGCTTCAGCATCGCCGCGGCGTCGATCGTGGCCAAGGTGGTGCGGGACCGGGTGATGGAGCACTATGCGGCCGCCTACCCGGCGTTCGGGTTCGAGATGAACCGCGGGTACGGGACGGCCGCGCACCTCGCGGCGATCCTCGAGTCCGGCCCGTGCGAGATCCACCGGCGCACGTTCCGGGGCGTCTTCACGGAAGCCTCGCTGGCGTTCGAGGGATGAGGGACACGCGCCTTGGCGATTGATCGAAACAAAGTCCAGCAGCAGGCCGAGAAGCTCGTGCAGGCGAAGAAGTACGACGCCGGCATCGCGCAGTACCAGGCGCTCGTCTCCGACAACCCGCGCGATCTCGTCACGCTCAACAAGATCGGCGACCTGTACGTCCAGCTCGGCAAGAAGGGCGAGGCGACGCGCACCTTCACCCGCATCGCCGAGATCCACGCCGCCGACGGCTTCTTCCTGAAGGCCATCGCGATTTACAAGAAGATCAACAAGATCGAGCCGTCCCACCTCGACACGCTCCAGCGCCTCGCCGACCTGTACGCGAAGCAGGGGTTGAAGCCGGAGGCCCGCGCGCAGTACGTCGCCGTGGCCGACGCGCACATGAAGGCGGGGCAGGCGCCGAAGGCAATCTCGATCTACGAGTCGCTCGTGAAGCTGGAGCCCGACAACCTGAAGCACCGGCTCGCCCTCGCCGAGCTGAAGCTGAAGTACGGCAAGGGGGGAGATGCCGCGCGCGCGTTCCTGGATCTCGCGCGCGAGCTCGACGCGAAGGGGATGACGAAGGAGAGCGCCCGCGTCTACGAGATGGCGCTCAACGCCGGGCGGGGCGATCTCGAGGTCGCCGAAGGCCTCGGCGCGGCGCTCGTCGCGTCGGGGCAGTTCGAGAAGGCCCTCTCCGTCGCCGACCAGCTCCTGAAAGAGCACCCCCAGAGCCTCGCCGTCCATGCGATCCGCGGCGAGGCGCTCGCCGGAGTCGGACGAGGGGACGAGGCGATGGACGTCCTGCGCCGCGTCCTCGCGAAGGACGCGCACCGCGCGGACGCCCCGCTCGCTCTCGCGAAGCTGCTCGCCGCGAAGGGTGAGATCGACGAGGCGCACGCCCTCATCACCCCCGCGGTGGACACGATCCTGGGGGCGGGGCGGGGCCCGGAGCTTGTCAAGGTGCTCGAGTCGCTCCTCGCCTCCGCGCCCGAGAGCCGCCCCGTGCTCCAGAGCCTGTACGAGACCAACAACCGTCTCGGGAACAAGGCCGGCACGATTGTCTTCGGGGAGAAGCTCGCAGAGGCCGCCGCGCAGGAGGGGGACGTCGACGCCGCGCTCGCGGTCGCGAAGCGC
Source organism: Acidobacteriota bacterium (assembly GCA_016195325.1). NCBI lineage: Bacteria > Pseudomonadati > Acidobacteriota > Acidobacteriota bacterium. Next base: position 6,296 of record JACPZX010000024.1, on the reverse strand, counting down.
CTCGCCGAGATCGAGCCGCAGGTCACCACGCACCGGGAGCGCGTCACCCGGCTGAAGGCGACGTCCGGATCGACGTCCGGATCGATGCCGGCCGTCCGCCCGGCGACGGATCGGCAGCGGGCCGCCGCGTCCGTCACGCCGCCCGCCCCGCCGGCTCCGGAAGCGCCCGCCGACGACGCGGGAGACTTCGAGATCGAGATCGACGTCTCCGGAGGATCCGAGTCGAACGAGGCGCAGGACATCGGCGGCGGGTCCGACGAGGCGGTGGGCGATCTCGCGGAAGGCCCGGCCGGCGAGGAGGCGCTGAGCCCCGAGGACGAGGAGTTCATCAGCGAGCACCTCACCGAGGCCGAGGTCTTCGTGAAGTACGGCCTCGCCGATCGCGCGGCGGAGCAGCTTCGCGCGATCGTCGAGCGCTTCCCGTGGCACGTGCCGTCGCGCCAGAGGCTGCGGGACGTCTACCTCGAGGAGGGAAATCGCGAGCGGGCCGCGGGCGAGGCCGCAGCTCTCGCGAAAATCCTCGCCGACAGGGGTGATCGCACCGGCGCCGCCGCGGCGCTCCAGGAGGCGAAGAGCATCGACGCCTCGTGCGCGGCCGTGACGGCCATGGAGGCGCTGCTGCAGGGAGGGGGCGAAGCGGCGACGCGCCCCGGGCCCACGCGCCGGGCCCCCGCGAAGCCCCCCGATCCCGAGCCCGAGGCGGGGGAGTTCGTCATCGAGGAAGAGGAGACGATCGAGGAGCCCGGCGCCGAGGGAACGGCCGCCGGGTCGGGGCCGCCCCAGGAGGATCTTCGCGAGTTCGACTTCTACCTGGAGCAGCAGATGATGTCGGAGGCGGCGGCGTGCCTGAGCCGCCTCGAGGCGTCGTTCGGCCCGCACGCCGAGATCGAGGCGCGACGGGCCGCTCTCGGCGCGGCCAGCGTCGGCGAGGAGTCGCAGGCGCTCGAGGTCGAAGAGGGGGAAGAATCGCAGGCCGCGGAGCCGGCCGCCGAGCAGGCTCCCGAGCCGGCCGGTGTCCAGGCAGGGGAGGCTCAGGGGGGCGCGAAGCCCGGGGCTGCGGCGGCGGACTTCTTCGACCTCGCGTCGGAGCTGGACGCCAGCCTCTTCGGCTCCGAGACGGAGGCCGAGGCGGACGCCCTCGCCGCCATCGAGGCGTCACCCGAGGGACACAGCCTCGACGAGATCGTCTCCGCCTTCAAGAAGGGGATCGAGCAACAGGTCGACTCCGAGGACTTCGAGACGCACTACAACCTGGGGATCGCGTACAAGGAGATGGGGCTGACCGAGGAGGCGATCGGTGAGTTCCAGTTCGCCTCGAAGGACGCGAAGCGCCTTCCCGATTGCTGCTCGATGCTGGGAATCTGCTTCAAGGAGAAGGGGATGCTCCCCCTCGCCGTCACCTGGTACAGGAAAGGGCTCGACGCGCTCCTCGGCGCCGCGGGTGCCGACGACGGGAGGGTCAACGGCGTGCGATACGATCTCGCCGAGGTGCTCGAGCAGATGGGGGAGTATCGCCAGGCGATGGCTCTCCTCGTCGAGGTGTACGGTGCCGACACGCGGTACCGGGACGTCGGCGCGCGCATCAAGGAGCTCGAGAAGCGCCTCTCGTCGTAACGCCGTAACGACTGTACGGTCGCCCGACCGAACGAGCGTTCCACGGGCCGTCAGTTCGTCAACGCTCCGACACCGAGCCTAGCCAGTCTTTTCAGCTAGTTCACCGTGATCGCGCCGGGGCCCCGTCAATCGATCGTCAGTTCACTCCTTTGGGCCGCGCGCTCCGCAGCGCCGCCCATTCGACTGTAAGCCTCTCCAAACAAACAGCCGGAGCGCGATCAAGCGGTCGTACTCCGGGTGGCGGGACGGGCTGGCACGCCCATCGCACTAGTCCTCCTCGTGGCGGCCGAAAGGTCGCAGCAAAATTTGACAATTGAGGCTTCATCAGGGTTCCAGGGGTTCCTTCCGGACTCACCCAACCCCCCAAGTAGCTAGCCCTACCCCCCCTTTCAGAGCATAGCTGCTACGGCGGGGACTCCTGGACGCCATCATCGGCCCGGCCGCGAGACATCGCAGCCGGGCCGTTTCATTTTCCGGCGCCGTTCCCGAGCGCCCGTGCAGCCCCGCTCACGACGTGAGTTGCTTGACACCCGGCCCCGGGCGATCCTAGTCTCACCCACCTCTAACAAGTTGCCCCGGAAGGGCTTATCGCTTCATCCCGGAGGGCTTGTCCCGGCGTCCGCGCTCTTCCAAGGAGATCTCCCATGGCCTCAGCCGAGACGTACAGGAATTTCATCGACGGCGCCTGGATCGAGTCGACTACGCGCGAGACGTTCGAGAACCGCAACCCCGCGGATCGCGACGATCTCGTCGGCCGCTTCCAGAAGTCCGGCCCCGAGGACGTGAACCGCGCCGTCGCGTCCGCGAAGAGGGCTCTTCCCGCGTGGCGCGCCATGCCGGCGCCGCGCCGGGCCGAGCTGCTCTACCGCCTCGGCCAGATCCTGATGGATCGCAAGGAAGCGCTGGCCCGTGACATGACTCGAGAGATGGGGAAGGTCCTGGGCGAGACGCGGGGGGACGTGCAGGAGGCGATCGACACCGCCTTCTACGCCGCCGGCGAGGGGCGCCGGATGTTCGGCGAGACGGTCCCCGCCGAGCTCCCGAACAAGTGGGCGATGTCGATCCGCGTCCCCGTCGGCGTCTGCGGACTCATCACCCCGTGGAACTTCCCGATGGCGATCCCCTCGTGGAAGCTGATCCCCGCGCTCGTCTGCGGGAACACCGTGATCCTCAAGCCCGCGACCGACACGCCCGCCTCGTCGGCTCACTTCGTGAAGGCGTGCGAGGACGCGGGAATCCCCGCCGGCGTCGTGAACTTCGTCACCGGCACGGGCCAGTCGGTCGGCGCCCCGCTCATGAACCACCCGGACGTCGCGCTCGTCTCGTTCACCGGCTCGACCGAGGTGGGACGGTCCGTGAACAGGGCCTGCGCCGAGAGCTTCAAGAGGTGCTCCCTCGAGATGGGCGGGAAGAACGCCATCATCGTCATGGACGATGCCGATCTCGAGCTCGCCGTGGACGGCTGTCTCTGGGGCGCCTTCGGCACGACGGGCCAGCGCTGCACGGCGACGAGCCGCCTCATCGTGCACAGGAAGGTGATGGCCGCGTTCGTGGAGCGATTCGTGGCGCGGACGCGCGAGCTCAAGGTCGGCAACGGCCTCGACGAGGCGATCCAGATGGGGCCGACCGTCAACGAATCGCAGCTCAAGACCGTCGAATCCTACGTCGAGATCGGCCTGCGCGAGGGGGCGAAGCTCGCGAGCGGCGGCCACAGGCTCACGGGAAAGGCTTTCGACCGGGGGACCTTCCATGAGCCGACGATCTTCACCGGCGTGAAGCCGACGATGCGGATCGCGCAGGAGGAGATCTTCGGCCCCGTCGTCAGCGTGATCGAGGCCTCCTCCGCCGACGAGGCGATCGCGATCGCGAACGGCACCGTCTACGGCCTCTCGGGGGCGATCTACACGCGCGACGTCAACACGGCGTTCCGCGCGATGCGCGACGTGGAGGCCGGGATCTTCTACGTGAACGCGCCGACGATCGGCGCGGAGGTCCAGCTCCCGTTCGGCGGCGTCAAGCAGACGGGCAACGGGCACCGCGAGGCCGCCTGGACGGTCCTCGACATCTTCACCGAGTGGAAGTCCATCTACGTCGACTTCAGCGGCTCGCTCCAGCGGGCGCAGATCGACACCGAGCGCGACGGGCGCCGGTGACGGCGCGGAGACGGAATCGATGACGATTGGAGTTCCGCGCGAGGTGAAGAGCGGCGAGACGCGGGTGGCGCTGGTCCCCGCCGGAGTCCGGGCGCTCGTGCGCGACGGCCACTCGGTCGTGGTCGAGGCGGGGGCGGGCGCCCTCAGCGGGATCGCAGACGTGGACTACCGGGAGGCCGGGGCGACCCTCGCCGGCGCCGACGACGTCTTCCGCGCGGCCCACATGATCGTGAAGGTCAAGGAGCCCCAGGAGTCGGAGTACCCGCGCTTCCACAAGGAGCTGATCCTCTTCACGTACCTGCATCTCGCGCCGCTGCCGCAGCTCACGCACGCGCTCGTGGACAGCGGCGTCGCGGCGATCGCGTACGAGACGATCGAGGACGCCCACGGCGGCCTTCCCCTCCTCACGCCCATGAGCGAGGTCGCGGGAAGGCTGTCGATCCAGGTCGGGGCGTACCATCTCCAGAAGAGCTACGGCGGAAGCGGCGTGCTTCTCGCCGGAGTCCCCGGCGTCCCTCCGGGCGAGGTGGCGATCATCGGCGGCGGCACGGTGGGGATCAACGCCGCGAAGATGGCCCTCGGCATGGGCGCGCGGGTGACGATCCTCGAGACCTCCGCCCGGCGCATGCAGTACCTCGACGACATCTTCGGCGGCCGGGTCACGACGCTCGCGAGCAACCGATCCCACATCGCCGACGCGCTCTCGAAGGCCGACCTGGTGATCGGCGCGGTCCTCGTGACCGGCGAGCGCGCCCCACGTCTCGTCGAGCGCGACATGCTCCCGCGCATGAAGAGGGGGGCGGTCATCGTCGACGTCGCCGTGGATCAGGGGGGGTGCGTCGAGACGACGCGGCCGACGACGCACGCGGAGCCCGTCTTCGAGGTGGACGGCGTGATCCATTACTGCGTCGCGAACATGCCCGCGGCGGTCCCGCGGACCTCCACCTACGCCCTCACGAACGCCACGCTCCCGTACGTCCTGAGGCTCGCGAAGCACGGGCTCGAGGGAGCGCTGCGATCGGACGCCTCGCTGCGCAAGGGGGCGAACGTCTTCAAGGGGAAGATCACCTGCCGCGCCGTCGCCGAGAGCCAGGGGAGGCCTTCCGCGACCGTCGAATCGCTTCTCTGAGCGGCGCCGCCTGATGGACGATGGAGATCCTCGCGCAACGTGGCGCCTGATCGAAGATCCCCCCGCCGACGGCTTCCGGAACATGGGGGTGGACGAGGCGCTCCTCGAATCGTGCGACGCGGGGGCGCCGGGCTTCCCCGTCCTCCGTCTCTATGGCTTTTCCCCGCCCTGCCTCTCGATCGGATTCTCGCAGGAGCTCGACCGGGCGGCCGATCTCGCCGCGTGCCGCGACGCGGGGCTCGACGTCGTGAGGCGGCCCACCGGCGGGCGCGCGGTCCTGCACGACGACGAGATCACCTACGCGGTGATCGGGCGGCGCGGCGACGCCCCCTTCGACGGATCCCTCCTCGACGCCTACGGCGTCGTCGCGCAGGGGCTCCTGGCGGGGTTCGCCCGGCTCGGCGTCCGGGCCTCGATCGCCGAACAGGCGCGCGACGGCGACTCGCACCGTGAGAGCGCCATCTGCTTTTCCCGCCCTTCCCGTCACGAGATCGTGGCCTCGGGGGCGAAGGTGGTCGGCAGCTCCTCCGCGCGGCGCCGGGGCGCCTTCCTGCAGCACGGCTCGATTCCGCGACGGTTCGATCGAGCGCTCCTCACCCGCGCGACCGGCGGCGAGCGGGCGGGGGAGAAGGTCCCCGACGTCCCGGGGCTCGCGCGCCTCGCGGGGCGCGACGTGACGCTTCCCGAGATCGCGGCGGCGCTGGGCCGCGGGTTCGAACAGGCGCTCGGCGTGCGCTGCCTTCCGGGAAGCCTCTCGCCCGCGGAGGCCGGGCGGGGGGAGTGGCTGCGCGCCCACCGCTACCTGACGAGCGCGTGGACGGGCCGACGCTGAGCGGGTCCTGTGGTAATCTCCGATCGATGGTGACGTACCGCTGCCCGAACGCGTCGCACAAAGAGTCACCGGCCCATCTCCGCTCGAACAACGACAAGGTCTACGAGTGCGACGCGAGCCATCGCTACTTCCGCCGCGACGACCAGGGGGTTCCGGCCTTCGTCGATCTGATCTCCGGTCAGGCCTTCGCCGCGGCGACGCTCGAGGAGCCCCGGCAGGGGGAGGCGGAGGCCGCGCGGGCGCGCCTCAACTTCATGGTCGACATCCCGCGCACCACGCCGGCCCTCGACTTCAACCGGACCACGCTGTCGCCCGCGGAGTGGAAGGTGATCTCCAGAATGGACGGCAAGTCCACCATCGAGGAGGTCCGGCTCCTCTCGGGGCTGAAGGCGGACGAGATCGAGGCGCTCGTCCACCGCCTCATCGACCTGGGGCTGATCGAGATCCGCCGCCGCGGGCGCTGAGGGCGTCTCCTAGACTTGCCGGCCGTGGGGCGGCACAATCTGTATTCTTGGAAGTAAACCACGAGCCGGTGGACTCATCCTCGGGATGAGACGGGATTCGACAG